>JAUZSQ010000085.1 GCA_030949325.1 Sulfurovum sp. | reverse complement strand
CCAAAATACTAAAACATCAAGCAAAGCCATCAATTGGCAAATTTGTAAAAAGTATTAAATGTCCTATATGTGATGGTTCAAGATTGAACTATAAAGCAAATGCTATTAAACTTCATGGAGTAAATATTAGTGAAATACTAAGTTTTACAGTAGATAAATTATATGATTTTTTACAAGATAAAGAACTTCATCATAAAAGATATTGACTATTCTACACTCTTTACAAAAAGCTACTTTAGGATATTTGACACTTGATAGAACAACTGATACTTTGAGTGGTGGAGAGTTACAAAGGTTGAAATTTGCTATGGAGTTAAATAGTGATTATAAAGATTTGTTGTATATTTTAGATGAGCCATCAACTGGGCTACATCCGTATAATAATTATCAGATGATAAGTCTTATTAAAAATCTAAGAGATAAGGGTAATACTGTTATTGTAAGTGAGCATAATAGAGATTATATCAAGAATAGCGATTATATCATTGAGTTGGGTTATGGTAGTGGAGATGCAGGTGGTGAGATTGTTTTTAGTGGCGAGAATAAAACTTTTGATGATGTTGAATTTACGAGAGTAAAATTAAATATTGATTTAAAGAACTCTATAGAACTATTAGGAGTAAACGCTAATAATATTAGAAATGAAGATTTTTTAATTCCATTAAATTGTTTAGTGGCTATTAGTGGGATAAGTGGAAGTGGGAAATCATCTTTAATTCATAAAGTTTTAGTGCCAACTATAAAACAATATTTAGCAGATAAAACTTATAATAAAGATTTGGTTAAAGAGATAAAAAACCTTGATAGCATAAAAGCCATTGTTGAACTTACACAATCACAAATAGGGATAAATTCTAGGTCAATCGTAGCTACTTATCTAAATATATTTGATAAAATTAGAGATATATTCTCATCATCACAAATAGCAAAAGAGTTTGGTTTTGATAAAAGTTATTTTAGTTTTAATTCTATTGGAGCGTGTGAGAGTTGTAAAGGGTTGGGAGAAGTTGAAGAAATTATTTGTCCAAATTGTTTAGGTCAAAGATACAAAGCAGAAGTTTTAGATATAAGAGTTAAAGAGTTGAATATCTTTGAAATTTTAAATACACAAATAGATAAAATGAGTGAAATTTTTGAAGATGAAAAACTAAGATTTGCTTTTGAAACATTAGAAAGATTAGGATTGTCTCATATCAATCTAGGTCGTACAACACCTACTCTTAGTGGTGGAGAAGCCCAAAGATTAAAACTAGCAAAAACATTGATTGAAAGTTTTCATAAAATAAAGAAAGGTAACTTCTTATTTATTTTAGATGAGCCAACAACAGGATTAAATGCTAAAGATACAGCAAAGATATATTCTATTTTTGATGAGATACTCTCTTTCCATAACTCAATTATTATCATTGAACACAATCAAAATATCATAAAAAATAGTGATTTTATTATTGACATTGGAATTGGTAGTGGGAAAGATGGAGGTAAAAATCTTTTTTCTGGTAGTTTTGAAAATTTATTAAAACATAAGACATCACTCACAGCAAAAGCTTTTAATAATGATTTTGAGAATATAAAAAATATTCAAATAGATACATCAAACTTATCACAAAAAATCTATAATAATAAAAAAGAGCCTCATTGTAATAAATTTTATTTAGATGATAAACACTTTGCTGTAGAAAAAGATTTTGCTAAAAATTATAAAGTGACAACAGATGATAAAAATCATAAATATTTCAAAACAAGAGAGGAATTATTTACTTTTATAGAGAGTTTAGAAAATATTAAAATATCATTTAATCCTTTCGTAACAGAACTATTTAAATATAAAAAAGTGCCTTTGGGTCTCAAAAAAGAGAAAATAAAACATCTTAAAAAGCTAGGCTTTAAAATAGATTTAAAAGATTTTGAACAAGATGAATGGAATTATAGAATAGATAGTGATACTCTACAAAAAGCCTATAATTTTGGTAATGGTTGGATAACAATCAAAAGTGAAAATATCACTTATGAACTTTTTACAAGATTAGTTTCAATCAAAAATAAAATAATAGGAACTCCAAAAATTGATGAAAAAACTTTTAATCTATATTTAAACAGTTGTATCTATTGTGACGGTACTTTTTCAAAAGAGGTATATAACCAAGATTTAATCATAGCAGATAAAAATAAATCTATCTTAGATAGTGGTTTTTTTCATGCTAATATTAAATTTAATCTCAAAGGGATAATTACAAAGTTTGAAAAAGAGAATTTATTTGATTTTACAAAGCCTTTTAATGAGCTTTCAGATGAAGAGAAAAATATATTTTTATTTGGGTTTAAAGAATATAAGTTTCTAAAACCAAAAGGTCGGATAAATGCTATTGGAGATTATATAAGATGGCAAGGGATATATAAATATGTTTATGATGACTTAAAGAAAATAAACATAGTTGATGATATTAAAAAGTCTCAATATTCTGTAGAGTGTCCATTTTGTTCTAATGGATTTAAAAAAGAAGTAGCATTCTATAAAAACAAGAATATAACAATAAATTTAAAACTTAAGGAATTGTAAAGTAAGTAAAAAGAGCCTAATCCTTTATTAATCAAAGTAGGGAATAAGTTTATGGGGGCGTATGTTACAGATATACAGTTAGTTACTATGTTTGTGGCAGTGTTGGTGTTAGGGTTCACATTGTATCTATGGTATAAGACTAAATTTGGTCTAGCTATGAGAGCTATAGCCGATAATCCTGAGCTTTCACAAGTATTTGGTATACCCAAAGACCGTATTATACTTTATGCTTTTGGACTTGGGTCATGTTATGCAGTATTAGGAGGCATACTCGTAGGCTTTGATACAGGTATCACGCCTACCTTTGGCTTTAATCTACTACTCTATGCTATACTTATAGTGTTTCTCATCATTCGTCCTTATGGGGTGAGTGGTGTGAAAAATACAAAAGTTGAAATATAAAGGAAAAATATGCAAACAATAACTATACATGTAGATGATCATTATTTAGACTCTATTTTAAACTTTTTAAAAGATATACCCAAAAATAAAAGAGAGATTTTTCAACATACTAAAATAGATATAAGTTCTTCAAATATGATAAAGAAAGAGGATGATTTTTTATCTCTATTAGAAAGTGGTCCAACTATTTCTGAATACGAAGCAGGAATATGGGAGAAAAATATAAAAGAGGGACATGCCTTATGGAAGATAGAAGAGTTTTAGTAGATACCTCTATTTTTATAGAATATTTTAGAAAAGAGAATAAATCTAAAACAAAACTTTATCAACTAAGAAAAGAAGGCTATATGCTCATTACTTCATCTATCTGTTATTTTGAATATATGTCAGGTTCTAAAAATAGTGATTTTGATACACTTCTTTTCAAATATATAGAGATAATAGCATTTGAAAAAAATCAAGCTGATATAGCTTCAAATGTTTTTAAAGACTTAAAGAAAAAAAATGCTCTTATAGAGTTTAGAGATATTCTTATCTCATCTTGTGCTATATTTGAAGAGGTTTCTCTAGCAACACTCAATACTAAATAACCTTTATCGCATTTTATACCATACTTGCAAGTAGCCTTAACCTTTTTTCAGGTTATACGGGGTTACTCTCACTCTCTCATGCAGGATTTTAGAAAAGTTGTCTTGACTAATTGGGGTGGTATAGTCTTGACAGTTGGGGGACATTATAACTTGATAAAAATGCAGAGTAATTTTTTATTATTTTTTGATATACTAGACCTATATTATAATTTAAATGGAGTAGATGATGAATACAATGACTATAGAGTTTAGTAACAGTACTCAAACTTTTCTAAAAGGCTTGGAAGTATATATATCTAAATTTAAAGATATTTCTATGAATGTTGAAGAAAAAGTATCATTACCTAATTTTTCTAAAAAAATCAATATTTCAAAAGTTGAAAATATATTAGAAGAAGAAGCAAAAAAAAATAATCTTTCGGTTGTAGATTATTTAAATTATATGATAGCTTATGAAAAAGAAAAAATCTTAGTTATGGAAGATATAAAAAGTATAGAAGATGAAGTAAGACAGGTAAATAATGGCACATTAAAATTAAAATCTGCCTATGATTTATTAGCTGAACTATAAAATATGATTGAAATTTTAAGATTACCTATTTTTGAAAAAAAATTAAAACAGTATAAGAAGAAAAATCCTTCAATAAAAAAGGACTATCAATCTCTACTTGATAGTCTTCAAAAAAACCCTAAAAATGCTACATTTATAAAAGATGATACTTATAAAATTAGAGTTCAAAACTCTAGTTCAAACAAAGGTAAAAGTTCTGGTTATAGGGTTTATTACTTTTATAAAAATACTAAAGGTTCTGTAGTATTATTGTATATGTATCTAAAAAGTGAATTAAAAAATTTAGATGATAACACTTTAGATAAATTAATTAGTTTAGCCAAAACTTTGTTTAAGGAAGAGGATTAACAACTATAATGCCCCTTAAACTTCAAACTCCCAAAGACCTAAACAAAAAACTCACTAAAAGCTACACCCAAGCCCAACATCTCAAAGCCTATATGAGAGAAGAAACATTTCGTATTGAAATCAAATTTAGACGCTTGTCCGAAAAAGAGATAGAACAACATTTTGAGGCTGTGCGTGATTGGGTGATGGACTTGAATCAGAGTACTTTTGATGTGTCTTTTGAGACGATTTCGTATCGTTCTTTGGGAGATCAGTTGATGCCTAAATTTTTGTCTATGGGAGTTGAGGGCTTTTTACAGACTTTGTTAAAGCAAAAAAGTTATATGAATCATTGTATACTGATAGACAAAATCCTTACTACTTTTCCTCAGCTTCAAGAATTTTTACTAGCCAAGCCTAAGCTCATTATGGAATATGATGAGGTATGGGAGAGGGTTTTACTTGTCTGTAAGCACTTTTTAAAACATCCCAATCCTTCTGTGTATATGAGAGAACTAGAGATAGAAAGTGTGGATACAAAATTTATAGAAAGCCACAAAAAAATCATAGATACGATACTGTCTATCTTAGATGAAAGGGAAGTTGTAACATTGGCTCAACATGGTTTTGAAAAACGCTATGGATTAAAATATGACTTGCCTAGTATTCGTTTTAGAATTTTGGATAAAAATCATTTTATTGCAGGATTAAGCGATATTACTTTGCCTCTAAATGAATTCATGACACTTGATATCGCTTGTGAGAAAGTATTTATCACCGAAAATAAAATTAATGGACTTAGTTTTCCTCAAATGTCTTCTGCTATCGTTATTTTTGGTTTGGGTTATGGAATAGAGAGTCTCAAAGAGGTGCAATGGTTGCAAAACAAGAAACTTTATTATTGGGGTGATATTGATACGCATGGTTTTGCTATTCTTTCACAGTTTCGTTCTTATTTCCCTCATGCTGAGTCTATGCTTATGAATGAAGAGATACTCTTAAAATATAAAAATATGGCGACACAAGAGAATGAGACTAAAAGATTTATGGGAGAGTTAGGCTATTTAAGCAAAGCAGAAGAAGAGATATTTTTGAAATTAAAAGAAGATTTTTATGCGAAATATTTTAGATTAGAACAGGAAAGAATAGGATTTGAGAGCTTAGCAAGATATAGCTAAACTATTAGTAGGATAGCTTGTTGGAAAATGAAGCGTCTTATAGAATTTATCTCAAATGGAGCAAGTATTAAAGATTTATTTACTTTTTTTAGCTATAGTTTGATTATATTAAATATAAAGGAATTAAAATGGCAGTAATTATTGGAGATACTTGTATCAACTGTGCAGCGTGTATTGATGAATGTCCTGTAGAAGCGATTGTAGATGAGGATGATAACCCAACGGATGAGGAATATTATTATGTATATCCTGATAAATGTGTTGAGTGTGTAGATCATTTTGATAGCCCAGCCTGTGCTGAAGCATGTCCAACTGAGGGTTGTATTACTTGGGATATGCCATTTACAGAAGACCACAAAGAATATTATGCAGGTGAAAACTACATTGATGGTTTAAATTATGTCATGGAAAATGCTGATCTAGTGATGCCTACAAGAGATGATATTTCCCTTGAAGATAGAGCAGAGAAAAAATCAGTAGTTGAAGACTAATGACTACTTTTACCTAAAGGCGTAGTCCTTTAGGTAAAGTGACACTCAAATATCGCACACTCTTTTCCTCTACCCCCTTATTTAACCCATACTTAATACATATCAAGATATAATTTCGCCAAAATACTTTTCAGGATATTATTATGGAACAAACATTATCAATCATCAAACCAGATGCAGTAGCAAAAAACGTTGTAGGAAAAATTCTTTCTAGATTTGAAGATGCAGGTCTTAGAATTGCAACGACTCAAAAAATGCAACTCTCCCTTGCAGATGCAGAAGCATTTTACGCAGTACACGCTGAGCGTCCTTTCTTTGGAGACCTTGTAGCATTTATGATTTCTGGTCCTGTTGTTGTGACTGTACTTGAGGGTGAAAATGCCATGCAAATCAACAGAGACCTTATGGGTGCAACCAACCCTGCAGAAGCAGAAGCTGGGACTATTAGAGCAGATTTTGCAGAAAGTATTGATGCAAATGCTGTACACGGTTCTGATTCTGTTGAAAATGCAACAAACGAAATCAATTTCTTTTTTGCACAAAGAGAACTTAGCTAAGAGAGATTAGGGGAAGTATTCTTATGAAAATAATATTTGATAAGATTGGTTCTACGGGAAAGCCTGTTGAAGTAAATTCAAAAGGGGTACATCTTGTAGGTACTTTACAAAAAAGTGGTTATCATCGTGTAACTTTGGATGCACAGATGGAGGGAGAAGTTCCTTTAGATTGTGATAGGTGTGGAAAGCATTATATACACACCTTAAATACCAAGTTATATTTGAAGCTAAGTGATTTGGTTTCAGAAGATAAAGATGATTTAGATATAATTGAGTTTTTAGATGGCAAAATTGATGTTTTGTACATTTTGGAGAGCGAAATTACCTCGATAGAAAGTGCTTATCATTATTGTGCAATATGTGACAATAATGATGAAGCTTTTGAAGTTGAGTTTTAAAACGAAAAGGAATTATTATGGCAGTACCTAAGAGACGCGTATCACATACGAGAGCAGCAAAAAGAAGAACACATTACAAATTGACATTACCTGTACCTGTAAAAGATGCAGATGGAACATGGAGAATGCCTCACCACATGAACATGACAACAGGTGAGTACAAAGTACAAAAAAGAAGCATAATTGCATGATACGAATTGCAATTGATGCAATGGGTGGGGACTTTGGTCCTGAACCTATTATAGAAGGTGTGATACAAGCACTAGAAGAAAAACAATTTATGCCTATTCTTGTAGGTAATAAAGAAGAAATACTAGAATACCTCCCCCAATATTATATTGACAAAGTAGAGTTTGAAGAAGCTTCAGATGTGATTGCTATGTCTGACGCAGCAACCGATGCTTTGAAGCGTAAAGATTCTTCTATCTTTAAAGCAGCAGAGCTTGTACGAGATGGTAAAGCGGACGCAGTACTTTCAGCAGGACATTCGGGTGCTACTATGACGGCTGCTACTTTGCGTATTGGACGGATAAAAGGGATTAAAAAACCAGCACTTGCTACACTTATGCCAAGTATTACCAAAGATAAAACCTTGGTTTTGGATGTAGGTTCTGTTACCGATTGTAAACCTGAAAACCTTTTTCAATTTGGAGCGATGGGTGAAGCTTACGCCTGTAAAATTCTTAAAATTCCTAATCCTAAAGTAGGACTTTTAGCCAATGGTAGTGAAGACTCGAAAGGGAATGAACTGACCAAAGCCACTTTCCCACTGCTTAAAGCCTTAGATGGTTTTGTGGGGAATGTTGAGGGTAAAGATATTTTTAATGGTAGCGTAAATGTTGTTGTTTGTGATGGTTTTACTGGCAATATTTTACTAAAAACTGCCGAAGGTGCAGTTTCTACTATTTTTGATTTGATGAAGCAATATATTCGTAAATCGCTTCCTGCAAAAGTAGGGGCGTTGATGATGAAGAAAAAAGTTTTTGGAAACATGAAAAAACAAGTAGATAAAGATGAATATGGTGGAGCTCCATTACTAGGTCTCAAAGGATGTGCCATCATAGCCCATGGTGCAGCCACTCCCAAAGCCATCAAAAATGCAGTATTCCAAGCGATTTCTTATGTGGAATCAGATGTCAATAGTGCTATTGAGTCACTTTTAGCAGAAACTTCTGCATAAAAAGGAACAAGCTTAGGCTTGTTTCCCTTTTTACTTTTCTTTTTAGACATCTTCTTGATTATTATGGTAAAATTATAGCTTATACATCATTTGCCAAGGATAATTATGTCAAAAATATATGCTTCATTTCGTTCTATCGGTGCTTATGTACCTGAAAAAATTTTAACCAATGCTGACCTTGAAAAGATGGTAGATACTACAGATGAGTGGATTTTGAAACGTACAGGAATTTCTGAGCGTCATATCGCAGGAGAAAATGAAGTTACTAGTGATATGGGTGCAAAAGCCTGTGCCTTGGCTATTGAGCGTTCAGGTGTGGCAAAAGAAGATATAGATTTGGTACTTTGTGCCACGGTTACTCCAGATTATTTTAATATGCCTTCAACTGCGTGTATTATCTCTGATAAATTAGGGATTAATAACGTCCAAGCCTTTGATATTTCAGCTGCGTGTTCTGGTTTTGTGTACCTTCTTTCTATTGCCAAAGCTTTTATAGAATCAGGTATGAAGAAGAATGTTTTAGTAGTAGGTGCAGAAAAATTCTCTTCTATTGTTGATTATACTGACAGAAGCACGTGTATTTTATTTGGAGATGGTGCAGGGGCTGCGATGCTTTGTGCTACAGACAAAAAAAGAAGAAGGGTTTATAGACCTACATGCTTCAGCAGATGGTAAATATGCTAATTTCCTCATGACTCCTGCCCCAGGGACAGTCAATCCTGTAAGCCAAAGAGTCATAGACGAGGGCTTAAACTTTGTGCAAATGAAAGGCAATGAAACCTTTAAACTCGCCGTAAAAACCCTCACCAAAGATGTCAAAGAAATTTTAGCCAAGAATAAAATAAATTCAGCCGATATTCCTCACTTCATCCCACATCAAGCCAATTATAGAATTATCAAAGCCGTTGGTGACGCACTAAAGATGAACAAAGAACAAGTAGTAGTGACTGTTGGTAAATTTGGAAACACTTCAGCCGCATCTATTCCTATGGCTATTAATGATATTTGGGAAAGTGGCAGACTCCAAAATGGAGAATTGATGTTACTTGATACCTTTGGTGGAGGGCTTACTTGGGCTTCTGCTTTACTTCCTTTTTCGGGGAAGGCTGTGGAGTAAGATTCAATGGCAGATGAATTAGAAATTGCAAAGATTATTACACTTACTCGAAAAATAGAAAGTCTTTTAGAGAAAAAATTTGATGCCCAAGGAAAAGGATTACATCAAAAAGTTTCTTCTATAGAAAATAACTTGGATGTAGATATAGTAAAACCTATACGATACCTTGCTACGATACGGAATAAGGCAATGCATGAAGATGATTTTGCAATTAACAATTTTTCTCGTTATGAACAAACAGCCAATCGAGTGATTAAAGAATTAGAAGCTTTTAAGATTATTAAAAAATATTCTCGGGATTCTCGGTCATCAGGAGGCTATTCATATAATCCATCGTCTAAGAAAAAAGGTTTTTTGAATAGATTGGTTTTATTCATATTGTTAGTTTTTGGAGTCTATGTATATCTACAAGAGAATAAATCTAACGTAGTAGAAACAAAAAGTTTATGTATAATTCACAAGAAAAACCTATAAAAGTATTTGAGAATAAAGAATTTGATATGCAAATGATAGATATCAAAGATAGTTCTCACTTTAGGTGTGAAAAAAAATATCATTGTTCTCAAATGTATTCTTGTGAAGAAGCAACTTTTTATATTAATAATTGTCCTAATACAAAAATGGATGGGAATAATGATGGTATCCCTTGTGAACTACAATGGTGTCATTAAAAAGTATAAAGTATGGAGTTTTAAATGAAACTAGCATTCATAGGCGACATCGTAGGCAAAGCAGGACGCTTAATGCTCAAACGACATCTCAAACGTCTTCAACAAGAACACTCCATAGACTTTACAATAGCCAATTATGAAAATGCCTCTCATGGTTTTGGATTGACCAAAAAGAATTGTGAAGAGTTGCTTGGGTATGGGGTGGATATGATGACGGGGGGGAATCATTCTTTTGATAAGAAAGAGATTTTGGGAATGTTTGAGGAGTACCCTTTGATTCGTCCGATGAATTACCCTAAAGAGACAGCAGGGGAAGGGGTTTTTAAGACGACTATTCATGGTGAAAAAGTGGCTATTTTGAATCTGATGGGATATTATACGATGCCTATGGTAGATAATCCTTTTACGATGATAGTGGAAGTCGTAGAGAAGTTGAAAGCAGAGGGATTTAAGCATATTGTTTTGGATATTCATGCAGAAGCAACTTCAGAGAAAAATACATTGCGTCAAATACTCAAAAAAGATATATCTGCCATTTTAGGTACACATACCCATGTGGGAACAGATGACTTACAAGTAATTAATGGTTGTTGCTATGTGAGTGATGTGGGGCTTACGGGCTGTAGAGATGGGGTCATTGGTATGGATGATGTTGTACCTATTAAACGCTTTTTAACAGGTCTAGGAGGGCATTATGATATTGCTGAGAAGTGTAAGGCTATTTTACAAATGATAGTGTTTGAGCTAGATGATGATGGGCGTTGTATTGGGGCTGAAAAGATTAAGATTTATGGTGACAAGCCTAAGATTGTGACTCAGGCTTGGATGGAATAGCGTTTAGCTATTTCTCTTGATACGGACTTTCTTGGGGTCTAGGAGTGCGATGGCTTCTCTTATCATAGGTTCGTCGAGTAGGGTTGAGGGGTCTTTTTCTTGGGCTGCTTCGGTATCTCCTGCACTAGGAGCAATACATGAACTTTTCATTTCGCTGTCTTGGTCTTGGAGACTAGGTTCTATATTTACTTGTATATTGCTTTGTATGGGTTGTTGAGGGATAGGTTCTACTTCTTTGGGTACTTCTTCTATGATTTTTTGGCTGATATTAATAATCTTGGTTTCATATCCAAAGCAATCTTTGACAAACATATTGATAAGACCCCAGTGGGTTCGAAGAGATTTTTTATCTTCGTCTTTGGCTGTAGATTCCCATGTGAGTTTATGGGATTCAAAATGCTTGAAGGTAATATTACGTTTGAAACATTCCCCTAGGTCATAATCTCTATCATAAAGCTTTTCTAATAGCGTAGCAAAGGTTTTTATATAAGGGTCTATTTGAGCCACTTTTACCACTTCCACAATTTCTTCTTTTACGGGTGCTTCGATAAGTGTTTCAATAGGAGGTTTTGGGATAGATTTTTCTAGCACAATTTGTGATACCTCTATGCCTTTGAGTTCATTTTCCAATCCTCGTATCATGGTATCTATATCTTTGATTTCCAAGGCTTCCATCATTTTGAACAGTGCCAAAGAGAGGACGAACTCCCCATCTGAACCTAGTGAGAGCAGTGATTTGGAGTCTGCTATGACCCTAAAGAAACGCTCAATCGTCATAGCTGTTATCATATCGCTACGGCTTAAGAGTAACTCTTTGAGATAAAGGGTAAATTCATCTAAAATCATTTCTGCTTCATAGTCACTGGCCATGTGAATAAAGTCTATAATTTTGTCGGTATCTTTTTGTAAAATATCTTGCAATAGCCTATTCAAATGGCTAGGCTCAATAATCCCTAGCATCTTGGTCACGGTTTGCATATCTACAAAGTTTTTGGAATAGACAATGGCTTGGTCTGCTAGGGTCAAAGAATCTCTAAGCGACCCTGCTCCTGAACGTGCCAAAATATCCAAGGCTTCTTTTTCAAATCCTACACCTTCTAAGGTCAAGATATGTTCCAAGTGTTGGAGTACAAGGTTTTGAGGAATTTTCTTAAATCTAAAGTGCTGTGTACGAGAAAGAATAGTCGCAGGAAGTTTGAGAGGGTCAGTCGTTGCTAAGATAAATTTTACAAAGCTAGGAGGTTCTTCTAGGGTTTTGAGTAAGGCATTAAAGGCTTGATTGGTGAGCATGTGTACTTCATCAATAATAAAAATCTTGTACCGTGCAGAAGAAGGTTTATATTTGGTATGTTCAATCAAATCTTTAATATCATCAATACCACGATTAGAGGCAGCATCCATTTCTATAATATCCATGTGGTTACTTTGACTTGCCATCACACAATGACCACAGGTGCCACAAGGATGTGCTGTTTCTCCCTTTTCACAGAGCAAGGCTTTGGCAAAGATTCGTGCTGTAGAGGTTTTGCCTGAACCTCTAAGTCCAGAAAAAAGGTAAGCATGAGAGAGTCTATTGCTCTTCTAATGCAAGGGAAAGGGTTTGTGAAACAGATTCTTGACCAATGAGGTCATTAAAGGTACTCGGACGGTATTTTCGGGCTAGAGCTAAAGACACAGTATCTCCTCAATGATTTGTAGTATGAATAGTGTATCTTAGCGTAATTTTTCATAGTGATACTTGGCACGTTTGACTCCTGCGTCCATGGCTTGTTTGTAGAGCTTTAGTGCGTGTTTTTTATTTTTACTTACGGTAATGCCATGTTTGTAAAAGAGTGCCATATCACAAAGTGCCTCAGCATTGCCATTTTGGGCAGAGTGTGAAAACATGCCAAAAGAAGCTGTAGGATTGGCTGTAAAGAGTTTGCCTTTGAAGAGTTCTCTTGCTAAGATATAACAGGCACTATCATTGTGGGTAGCACAAGAGACTAAGAGTAGTAAAGACGCTTCTTCGTCTTTGCCTTTGTTGATGAGGTTCAAACAAAAGACCATCATCTCTTCCATCATAGCATCATCAAAACCTTGGGTACGAATGATTTTAATCCATGCTTGTACGGTAGCATAATTACTATCAGTTTCTTTCGTGGGAGGGTAAAACTCTTGGAGATTTACAAAGCTTTGGATAATTTCTGGGTTTGCAGGTGTAAAATTTGTATTCATTTGAAGGAGTTTATCATTTTTACCTTTAGGTCTTACCTTATTATATAGATAAGATAAAGATATAATAGTCTTGTTTACTTTTGGTGACAAGTATAGCGTATTAAAGCTTCCCACCCATTCGTGCAAAGATAATTCTTTGAGAAATAGAATCAAGTCTGTCGATGATTTTGAGGTTTTTACGTATGTATTTGAGAAGGTGGAAATATTCTTCTGATAAACCTTTAAAGGCACACATTTGCTGTAATATATCTTTTTCCATCAGCGTATAAATATCTTCGGTTTTAGCATATTCTACTTCTATCTTGGAAGCTAAAAGTTGTATCTTCTCATTGTCGTCAAAGGTTTGAAACATTGTTATAGTATGCTCAAAGGCTGTAAGTGTACAACGGTTGATGAGTAAAGAATCTTGAATAAGTTTCAAAATATTTGGATTCTCTTCCATCAGTAATGTTTGTATATTTTTGAGATAATTATTTTGATTGGAACGAATACGATTAAGAGCAGAAGTAATCTTAAGGTAAGAAACCAATTCTCGTAAATCTCTTGCTTCTGGGGTATATTTGGCAAAAATGAGGACAATATTATTGTCTATTTCTTCGGTACGATTTTGTATGGGTAAAAGTGCTTTTCTAATCTCTTCTAGCTGTTCTGTATCCATATTTTTAAGTGCTTTGCATCCTTCTTCATTGACCAATGCCAACGTTTTGAGGATACTTAAAACCTCTTCTCGTACTTTGTGTCTCTCTTCTTGATATTTTAATAACATTATCCAAATCTCCCTGTAATATAATCTTCTGTTAGTTTTTCACTTGGGTTCAAGAAAATGGTATCTGTTTTATCATATTCAATCAAATCCCCCAAGTACATAAATGCCGTACTGTCGCTTAGGCGTGAGGCTTGTTGCATATTGTGCGTCACAATCACAATAGAAAGTTCTTTTTTGAGTTCGCTAATGAGTTCTTCAATCGCTCCTGTAGAGATAGGGTCAAGAGCAGATGTCGGCTCGTCAAAGAGTAAAACACGAGGTTTGAGTGCCACAGCCCTAGCGATACAAATCCGTTGCTGTTGCCCACCACTAAGTCCTAAAGCAGACTTTTTAAGTCGGTCTTTCGTTTCGTTCCAAATAGAAGCTCCTTTGAGGGCTGTTTCTACACGGTGTTCTATCTCTGCTTTGTCTTTGAGTCCAGAAAGTTTCAAACCATAGGCAACATTGTCAAAAATACTCATAGGAAAAGGCGTAGGTTTTGGAAATATCATCCCTACCTCTTGACGCAGTTGAATAAAATCATTTTCTTTTTTGAGCTTGAGAATATTTTGTATCGAATCATCTTCTTTATAGAGATTAATTTCTCCCTCATAGCGATTTCCTGTATACAAATCATGAATACGGTTCATGGCTCTAAGCAAGGTAGATTTTCCACAACCACTAGGACCAATCATCGCCGTAATTTTGTTTTTTTCTATAGGAAGGTTAATCTTATTGAGGGAGGGTTTATCTACTCCTGCATAAGTAAAAGAGAAATCTTTTACTTCCATCACCAAATCTTTTTTTGACATTTTATATCCTCTTTTATTTTTTATTTCGAATTACAAATCGACCCAAAAGGTTGATACACAAGACAATGACGGTAAGTACAAAGGCAGCCGACCATGCTAAATCTCTACTGGATTCATCGGGATAGGTGGCAAGGTTATAAATACTTACGGTAAGTGAAGGGAACTGTTCTGTTAAATCCATGCTAAAGAATTGATTGTTTGCAGAAGTAAAAAGCAAGGGAGCTGTTTCTCCAATAATTCTAGCAAAAGAAAGCAAAATCCCCGTAGTAATCCCTACTTTGGCTGCACGAACCACAATCTGAAGTACAATTTTATGCTTAGAGCCTCCCAAAGCCATCCCTGCTTCTCGTAGTTCTTGGGGGACAAGTGCCAACATATTATCCGTCGTTGAGATAATAATCGGTATCATCATAATCGCCAAAGCAATAACTCCAGCCCAGCCATTATAGCCTCCAAAAGGAGCAACAAAAAGGGCAAAGACAAAAACTCCAATGACAATAGAAGGTGCAGACATCATCACATCCGAGAGATTACGGATAATGGAGGCCAGTTTTGTGCCATGTCCATATTCGCGTAGGTAAATCCCTGCCATCATCCCAATAGGCACGGCAATCAAAGAAGCCAAAATCGCCATGGTAAACTGCCCTACAAGTAAATTTCTAATCCCTCCCTCAACGAGGTCATGGGTAAAGATAGAAAAACTCAGTGCTGAAATCCCTTTATAAGACAGTGTAATAAGTATCCAAAATAAAAAAGAAATTCCAATTACTGCTGAAAGCGTAGAGAGGATAAGAATAAGTTTATTTAAAAGTAGTCTGTTCATTTATTTAACCTTTGTGCGTAAAAAATAAAATTTAGCGATAGAGATAATCACAAGGCTCACAATAAATAAGATAAGTGCCAAATAATACATTGCAGACATTTCCAAATCTTGTGCTTCGGCAAAATTATTTGCCAAAAGTACAGGAATAGAAGTGCTAGGGTCTGTGATAGAAGACGGGATACTCATCACCGAACCAATCAAGAATGCCACAGCCATCGTCTCTCCCAAGGCTCGACCCAAGGCAAGAATGACCGAACCGATAATCCCCCCTTTGGCATAAGGCATAATCACATCTTTAATCACTTCAAACTTCGTCGCACCCATAGCATAAGCTGATTCTTTGAGTACAGCAGGTGTCGTTTGCATTGCATCTCTACTAATCGCAGCCATAAAAGGCAATATCATAATCGCCAAAACAATCCCTGCTGTGAGAAGTCCTACACCATTGCCTCCGATATATTCTTGTACGATAGGAGCAAAATAAAACAATCCCCACATTCCATAGATAATGCTAGGAATAGCAGCAAGAAGCTCAATCGCAATAGAGACAGGTTTAGCAATCTTGCTTGAAGCAATCTCTGTAAGAAAAATCGCAATCCCCATTGCCAAAGGTGTGGCAATAATCATTGCAATCAGTGTAGAAAGAAGCGTCCCAATAATAGGAATAAATCCACCAAATATTCCCCCTTCATCATCTTCATCGGCTTCCCAAACTTCATTAAATAAGAAGTCAAACCCAAATTCATGTAAAGCATCTTGTGCATAAGAAAAGAGGATAGAAAAAATACCAATAAGAAGGAAAAATGAAAGTGTTGCTGAAAAGAAAGAGAAGTTTTTAAAAAAAGTTCCACCCATAAATATACCTTTAGTTTATACTGTGGAATACTATAGGAATACAGTTACAATTTGGTAACATTTTGACAATGGGTAGGAAATTGACTATAATATTTGTATAGAAAAGGAAAAAATATGGCAACTTATATAGACCCATTTACAGATTTTGGTTTTAAACGCATTTTTGGTAGTGAAGAGTCTAAACCACTATTGATAAGCTTCTTAAATGATTTATTACCTATTACAGATAAAATTGTTTCGCTCAATTTTAATAAGAATGAATATACAGGAATGTTAAAAGAGGATAGAAAAGCTATTTTTGATATACATTGTAAAGATGAAAAAGATAATATGTTTATCGTAGAACTTCAACGAGCAGGACAAACATATTTTCAAGATAGAGCATTATATTATACCTCTTTTCCTATTCGTGAACAAGCCACAAGAGGAGATTGGAATTTTCAACTTACACCGATTTATTTTGTAGGTATTCTCAATTTTAAAGTGAACGATTTTAAGGATGATAATTATCTACATTATGGACAAATTACAGATAGAGATACGAATAATGTAATGTACGATAAACTTTCTTTTATTTATATAGAATTACCAAAATTTAAAAAAACAGAAAAAGAGTTATCCAATCATCTTGAAAAATGGTTATGGTTTTTTAATGAATTAAGCGAATTAGATGAAATTCCAGAGGGGTTTAAAGAGGATATTATAGAAAAAGCCTTTTCTCTTTCTGAACTTGCAACAATGAACCCTGAAAAACGAAAAGAGTATGAACTGAGTTTAAAACATTATAGAGATTGGGTGAATACACTAGATACAGCTGAAGCTAAGGGATTGGAGAAAGGACTTGCCAAAGGATTGGAGAAAGGACTTGCCAAAGGATTAGAACAAGGATTAGAACAAGGACGAGAAGAAGGAGAATATAAAAGAAATTTAGAGGTAGCTAAAAACTTATTAAAATCTAATATAGAGCTAGATACGATTAGATTAGCAACAGGTTTAGAAATTGAAGAGATAAAAAATTTGAAATAAGAAAAGGGGATAGAGGGATTGCCTTCACACAAGTGTAAAAAAAGATTCAAGGAATTTTATCTTGTGTGAAGGGCAAAGGTTAGTTAAGGGTTATTTAATATTTTTAGTTACCCAATAAGCTCTAACTGCATCTTTTGTCTCTGTTGGAAGGGGTACATAACCTAAGTCTGAAGCTAGTGTGTCACCATTTTTGTAAGACCAGTCAATAAAGGCTGTGACGGCTTTGTTTGTCTCTTCTTTTTCTATAGGAAGCAAGATAAATGTCGCTGCTACTATAGGGTAAGATGTTGCACCTTTTGGGTCAGCAATGACGGCATAAAAGTCATTTTCTGCTGTCCATGAAGCATATTTAGCTGCATCTTGAAAAGAGGCTACAGTTGGGTTGATGAAGTGACCTTCTTTGTTTTCCACTTGTGCTGCAGGAAGACCTAATTTGATTTTGTAAGAATATTCAATATATCCAATAGAGTTTTTAATCTGTTGGATATTTGCAGATACACCAGAGTTAGACTTTCCAGCAATCACGCTAGAGGCTTTCCATGTAGGTTTTTTACTGATTTTAAACTCAGGATTAATTTTGTTTAGGAAATAAGTAAAGTTAAAAGTTGTACCTGATTTATCGGCTCTTACACAAGTAGTAATCGCTTTGTGAGGTAATTTCAGTCCTGCATTGTCTTTGGTAATGAGTGCATCATCCCAAAAAGAAACTTTTCCTGTAAAAATTGCATCAATAGCTGCACGGCTCAGTTTAAGTTCTCCATCTTTGATACCTTCAATATTGTAGGCTAAAACGATTGAACCAATGACAGCAGGAAACATATAAAGTTTTTCTTTGGCAAGTTTTTGGGCTTTAAGTGGCTTGTCTGAACCAGCAAAATCTACCATTCTTTTGGAGATAGATTTAATTCCATCACCTGAACCCGTAGGTGTGTAGTTTACTTGTGCTTTGGTATCGGCATAATATCCTGCTGTCCATGCTTTATATACAGGACCTGGGAAAGAAGCCCCTCTTCCTTTTAAATCGTCTGCATAAACAGAAGTAAGTCCTAGAGAAGAAATAATAGCAGTGCTAATGAATGTTTTAACGGTCATAATGCGTTCCTTTAAAGTATCATCTTAGCGATGAATTAGTGAAAGTATAAAAGAACTTGGAAACAATTTGGTTACAGGAGTTTGTAGCCCACACCCCACACAGGAGTAAAGTACTCTTTTGTACCTTGGGGGTCTATCTTTTTTTTGAGTCTATTCATGGCTACATTGATGGTTTTATCATGAAAAGTAGTACTATCATCTCCCCATACCTCATCTCTAAGGAAATCTCTATCAAGGGTCTGCTGAGGACTCTTGACAAAAGTAAGAAGCAATTTAAATTCAAGGTTGGTAAGTTCTATTTCTCTGTCATCTATAAATACCAACCGTTGATGTAGGTCAAGAATCAAATCTTTGTAGCGTAACTTCTGTGTATTATGGGTTACTCCTGCACGGCGTAATAATGCCCCTACGCGTACGAGCAATTCTTTGGCTGAAAAAGGTTTGGTCATATAGTCGTCACCACCAGATTCAAACCCTTCAATAATATCACTCTCTTTGTCTCTTGCTGTGAGGAATATGACAGGGATATGATAGCCTATCTCTCTCATTTGTAGGACAAATTGGCTACCTTCAATATGGGGTAAATTTCTATCTACTATCATGAGACTAGGGTTTTCTTCTTCTAAAAAGGCTTCGACATTATGAGTAGAGAAAAATCCTGTCACGGTATATCCTTCTTTCCTAAGTATATATTCAAGCAATTCCAATATATCGGGTTCATCTTCTATGACAATAATTTCTATATCTATATTTTCCATACTTGTATAATAGTACATAAGAGTAACATTTTGATTACCAAAGGTATAAAATGGCTATTTCAATATAGTATGTAATGTATTCGCATCTTTCATCCAGCTGTTGAGCTTATCCCACTCTTCATTTTCTACCATTTCTTGACATTTGGCTAATTCTAGTTGAAAGCTATCTAGGGCTTCTAGTACATTGGTCTTGTTTTGTCTAAAAATATCTTCCCACATACTAGGAGAAGATTTGGCAATACGGCTCATATCTCTAAATCCACCTCCTGCAAGAGCGATAATACTTGTAGCATCTTCTTGCTGTATGACGGCATTGGCAAGTGCATAAGACAAAGCGTGAGGCATGTGAGAGATAAACGCAGCGTGTCGGTCATGTTCTTTGGCATCCATACAGACGATGTTCATACCTATATCAGTAAATAAGGTTTTGGCAATCTTTTCTTGATGTGAGCCACTTTTGCGTATGTCACACAATACAACGACCTTATCGGTATAAAGATTGTCAATGGCTGATGTGGGACCAAACTTTTCTGTACCTGTCATGGGATGTGCTGTGACGAAGTTGGAGCGTATGCTAGGAGGAATAGAGGCAGAAATCTTTTCTTTGGTACTGCCTAAATCAATGACGGTACAGTCTTTGGAGATACCTACCAATAGTTGAGACACAGCGATAATCCCATCGACAGGAATAGAAATAAAAATAATATCACAGGATTTTATCTCCTCTAAGGAGAGGGCAATTTTATCTACAAGGTTGAGAGCTAAGGCTTGTTGACAGTGTAGAGTATTGTGGTCATATCCTAGGTAATAGTCCTTAGAGGGAAGTTTTTGTAGGGCAATACTCAACGAACCTCCCATGAGACCTAAGCCAATAAAACCTATCTTATATCTATACATATCATTCCTCTTATCATTTTTACAAAGTATAGCATGATTTTTCTGTTTATTATGATATGATATTGTTAAATTATATAAAGGTCCTCTTATGGTAAAAACAACACAGTTTTCTAAGATATTATTCTTTTGGATGCTGATAGGTTCATTCTTATTTGCACAAAAAGTGACACAAATTCAATTTGTCGGTTTGGCACATCTTTCTGCTAGTTCTGCCAAAGAAATAGCAGGTATTCATGTCGGTGAAGAAATCACAGCAGGGAATATTAATGAATCTATTAAAAACTTTTTTGTACAAGGGTATTTTAAAGATGTATGGGTAGATCAAAAGGGTGGTAAACTTATTTATCATTTTAAAGAAAAACTAGCCATTGCCAATGTGGAAATCAAAGGCTATGGCTCAGGTGATGATGGGTCAGAGCTTTTGGCAGGTATTGGTATCAAAAAGGGTGACCTTTATGACGAAAGACGTGTCAAAAAAGCGACAAAGGCTATAAAAGCCAAATTACAAGCCAAAGGATACTATAACAGTGTTGTAGCCGTAAGCAAAAAAAATGTAGGTAAGAGCAGTGTCTCTATTGTCTTTGATGTCAATAAAGGTGAAAAGATTACCATCAAAAAGATGAACTTTATTGGTGCAAAAGCATTGAGTCAAGATGAAATTCAAAGGAACTTAGCCTCTAAGGAAGAAGATACTTTAGGGTGGATGCCTTGGAGAAATGATGGTGAAGCGTCTGTAGGACAACTAGAATATGATGCACATAGAGTGAAAAATACCTATATGGAACATGGATACCTTGATGTAAAAGTCAGTAAGCCTTTGATGCGTGTAGATTTTGGTTCGTACAAAGCAGAAGTAGATTATCAAATTGTAGAAGGTGTGCAATATCGTGTAGGTTCAATCAAGATTACGCACAGCATTGCAGGACTCAAAACACAGGGTCTCAAAGATGACCTTCTACTCAAAGAAGGTAAAGTCTTTAATATTAAGCGTATGCGTAAAGATATTAAAAAACTTGAAGCCCTAGTTGGAAATTATGGTTTTGCCTATGTGAGTGTTTCTCCACAAATGAATAAGAATATTCATGCCCAAACGGTAGAACTCAATTATGTAATTTCAGAAGGTCAACCTGTGACTATCAAAGATGTCATTATCTCAGGAAATACCAATACCAAAGACAGAGTCATCCGTCGTTATATTTATTTAGCCCCAGGTGATAAGTTTAATGCTAGAGATTTGAAAGACTCAAAGGCTGCATTGGGAAGAACAGGATTTTTTGACAAAGTAGATATTCAGAGTCAACGTATCTCAGCCAATGAAATTAACCTCCTAGTCAATGTCAAAGAAGCTTCTACTGGAACGATTTCAGCAGGTGGTGGATATGGTTCGTATGAAGGATTGATGGTCAATGCTTCTATTTCTGATAGAAACTTATTTGGTTCAGGAATCAATACGACGCTAGGATTTGAAATTTCTAAAATTGCTACAAACTATAACCTTTCTTTTGTCAATCCAAAAGTATGGGATAGCATGTATAGTATGTCTGTGAGTGTCTATAAGCGAGATTATGAATACATTGATTATAGCCAAGACCAATTGGGTGCTTCAGTGTCTATTGGTAAAGAATTCTATAGATATGTACATGCTTCTGTGGGTGTAGGTTATGTAGATAATCAATCGACTATCAATGATAATGCAGATAACATTTTGCAAGATTTTTTATACAATGACCAATATGAAAAAACCTCAGGTTTTACTACGATTAATTTTGATAATACGGATGACTTTTATATCCCAAGAGAAGGGGTAAAAGCTACTATGAACTTTGAGTATGCACAATTAGCAGGTGATGATGTTGACTTGCAATTGTTTCCTAATGGATATGGTGATTTCCTCAAAACTTCTGGTAAGCTAGGATTATATTATGGATTAGAAGATATTTTAGATTATGATTTAATTCTACGGGCTAAAGGTAGATTTACCTATATTTCTCGTAATGATGGTGAGAAAATACCCACAGCTGAGAAACTCTTTATGGGTGGTATCGGTAGCGTTAGAGGATATGACCCTTATTCACTCTCTCCATCATTGAATACAGGTGCATTGGTAGGGGGTACAAAACGTATCTCAGGAAGCCTTGAAGCGAGTATTCCTCTCTCAGAAGCAGCGAAGATGCGTTTGGCATTTTTCTATGATTATGGTATCGTATCACTCGATTCTGAAAGCAATATTGGTATAGATTCTGTCTCTCGTTCCTCTACGGGTGTGGTACTTGAATGGCAATCAGCATTTGGTCCTATCAACCTAGTCTTTGCCTATCCTCTTGATGAGATAGAAGGTGATAGAACTTCTACCTTTGAATTCTCTATGGGAACAAAGTTTTAAATATTGTAAGGGGGAGATAGGAATACTCCTCCTCCTTATCTTGACTAAAGTTTAACTCAATAGAATATACCATTAGTAAATCCATTAAAAAGATACCCATGAATGAACCTACTTCCTCCAATAATGAACTCCTAGACAAGATTCACGATAAAGTTTCCCAAAATAAGCAAGTAGATGAACCTATTGTAGAAGAAACACCTGTAGGGATGTCTAAATATCTCAAAGCCAAAGAACCTGAAGAAGCACTCTCCGAAGAGCTAGAGGACGCAGGAGAGAATCAAGCCAATGACTCTCAAAAAACCCCTAAAAAACGTTCTTGGTTAAAGATATTCTTTTTCTTGCTTTCGATAGTTTTGTTGTTTAATATTGCGTATATTGTGTATCTTATTGACTATAAAACGCAAAGTATACAAGAGCTAGAAGTGAGTGAGGTGTATGTGGAGATAGTCAAACCTAGCGAAGAAATAAAAGCAGTAGAAGAAGTAGAAGAAGTTGTAAAGAAAATAGATGTAGTAGAGTTAGTACGAGAAATTACTACGCTTCCCAAAGTAGATGTTCCCGAAGTCAAAGCTTTGGTAGAAAAAGTTGAAGTGATAGCAAAAAATCCTGATGAGTATATTGATGTGATTGAAATACGCAGTACTTCACCTAAGGAAAATAAAATACTCAAACGTGCCTTAATGACCACACAAGAAAGACAAGCCTTTGAAAGACAAGAAGCCAAAGCATTACTCTTTGAGCAGATGAATCATTAGATAATACGTCTTGGTATATCAGGATGTAGGCTTGTGAGGACTTCATAGGAGATAGTATTCCATTGTTTTGCTACTTCTTGGGCATTGTCTATAATGCAGACTGTCTCTTGATTGGAAGCTAAAGAGATAAAATCCATAGAAATACGTCCTAATATCGCTAAGCCTGTAGCGGTAATAAAGGGTATCTCTTGATAACGATGTAACCCATCTCCATAGCCTATATCATAAGTAGAGACAGACATGGTTTCTTTTACTATAAAATCCCCTCCATAGCCAATTCTTTGTCCTTGTTGGAGTATTCTTGTAGAAATTTTTGTGGCATAAAGAGCTAGAACAGGTTTGAGTATGATGTTGTCAAATACGCAAGGGAGTTCATTATATCCATAGACGGAAAGACCTACACGAACGCTACTTTCACTAAAATGTGTATTTCTCAAATAGAAGCAGAGTTATGAGAATGGATGCTTATATTGTCAAACCCTGCGTCTTTGACTTGTCTTTTGACTATTTCAAATTGTTTTTGTTGCCAAAAGAACTCCGAACTTAAGATATCAGCAGAGCGATAGTGTGTCATGAGTCCTACGAGGTCTAAGTCTCTTGCTTTTATCTCTATTAGGGCTTGGGTGAGTTCACTCATGGCAATACCATTACGATGCATCCCTGTATCGACTTTGAGAACGACTTTGTTAGCTTGGGCTGTGTGTTGTATGTCTTCTAGGCTATTGAGAGCATAATGGTATCCTCCTGTGAGGGTAGGGGTATCGCCTAAGATTAAGAGACTTTCAAAGAGGGTGTCTATCTGTTGGGCTTCTTGGATATTACGCACCACTGCATGTTTGATACCAAAGTCTGATGCCAATGTTGCCATGCGTACAAGACCATGCCCATAGGCATTGTCTTTGAGTACAATAGCAATTTTATCTACTGAGCCAGTTTGAAGTGCAATTTGGTTAAGATTATGGTGGAAATGTTGTTTGTTAATTGTAATAAATGCCATAATAGATTATATCGTAAAGGCTTAAAATGAGAGTGATACCAGCAGAATGGGAAAAACAAGCCTGTGTATTGATGAGTTTCCCACATCAAAATACCGATTGGTACGAAGAGGATAATAAGGCTTCTTTGGATGAGGCACTCTGCGTCTTTATCCGTATTGCTCAGGCTATTGCTTACAGACAAGCTGTGTATATAGTCTGTGATGACAAAATACACATAGCGTCATTGTTTTGTTCTACGCGTAACTTGACCTTTATTGAGATAGAAACAAATGACACATGGATTCGTGATTATGGGATGATTAGCTGTAGAGAAAATGCTAAAAATACCTTGCTTGATTTTACTTTTGATGGTTGGGGAGGGAAGTTTGATGCAAGACTTGATACGAAGGTCAATCATACTCTACAGCAAAAAGGCTATATGGGAATCACTCCTTTAGTGCCTATAGATTTTGTCTTAGAAGGAGGTGCTATTGAGAGCGATGGAGAGGGTACGATTATGACGACGTCTTCTTGTCTCTGTCATCCTAACCGTAATGGAGGATTGAGTAAACCCCAAGTAGAAGCAAGGTTTTTGGAATACCTTGGGGCAGAGCGTATTTTATGGTTAGACCATGGCTACTTAGCAGGAGATGATACCGATGGACATATAGATACTTTGGCACGTTTTATCAATAGAGATACGATTGTGTATGTGAAGTCTTATGATAAAGAGGATGAGCATCATGCGTCTTTGTCCCAGATGGAACAAGCGCTTCAAGCGTTTAGGACAAAAGAAGGAAAGCCTTATCATCTGATAGCTTTGCCTATGAGCGATGCGATATACAATACCAAGCAGGAACGATTAGCCACAACGTATGCCAATTTTCTTATCATTAACCATGCCGTGTTATATCCAACCTACAATGATAGGCATGACAAGGAAGTAGGCTTGATTTTTAAACGCCTTTTTCCTGATAAAGAATGTATTCCCATTCTTTGTCTAAAGCTCGTGGAACAAGGGGGCAGTTTACATTGCTCTACTATGCAAATAGGATATGAGGAGTCTTTATGAAAACAGCAGTGATTCAACAACAATATCATGGAAGTAAAAGCACAACCATTCAAGCGACTTGTGCATCTATTGCCGAAGCTAGTGAAGCAGGGGCAGAGTTGGTAGTATTGCAAGAATTACATCAAACAGAGTACTTTTGTCAATGTGAAGATACACGCTTTTTTGCCTATGCCAATAGCTTTGAATCTGATATAGTATTTTGGTCAAATATTGCCAAAATGCATAGTATAGTCCTTGTGACTTCTTTGTTTGAGAAACGTACAGCAGGATTGTATCACAATACAGTAGTGGTATTTGAAAAAGATGGCACGATAGCAGGACAATACCGTAAAATGCATATCCCTGATGACCCAGGATTTTATGAAAAGTTTTATTTTACCCCTGGGGACTTGGGTTTTGAACCTATACAGACTTCTGTAGGTAGCTTAGGAGTGCTGATTTGCTGGGATCAATGGTATCCTGAAGCTTCAAGGATTATGACGCTTAGAGGTGCTGAGATACTCATTTATCCTACAGCCATTGGATGGTTTGATACTGACAGTACCGAAGAAAAACACAGACAATTAGACAGCTGGATTACCATACAACGCTCTCACGCTATAGCCAATGCGATTCCTGTTATCTCTTGTAACCGTGTGGGGGTGGAGTATGACCCTAGTGGAGTGCTCAAAGGCACAAGGTTTTGGGGAAACTCTTTTATCTGTGGCACACAAGGAGAAATACTCACACATGCGAAGCATCAAGAAGAGACGATTCTTTATGCTGATATCATACATGAACGTACCAAAGAGGTACGAGATATTTGGCCTTTTCTTCGTGATAGGCGTATTGAATCTTATGACTGTCTTCTCAAACGTTTTTGTGACTAAAAGGCTTTAGCTTCCATTTTTGACTAGCCATTTCATAATCTCATTTTGCAGTTTAGCCCCTTGGTATCGGGCTTTTGTACTATTGACAAATATCACTACCGTATAGAGCTTACCCTTCAATATCTTGTACATATCCTCCGATATTTTTGACATTTTTGAGTGTACCTGTTTTCATCCATGCCCTATTTTTGACTATGGTATGACGGAAACGTCTTTTAATAGTACCATCAATTCCTGCAATGGAGAGGGTGTTCATCCATCTTTTGCCATAACGGTCATAGGCATTGTCATAGATATGTCCCAAGAGTACAGCATTGAGTTTGGCTATACGAGACAAGCCTGAACCGTTGTCTAATTTTAAGAGTCCACTGCTTAAAGCCTGAGAAGAAGAGAGTATCTGTCGAATGGCTTTACGTCCTTTTGTGAGTGTCGCAGGGCTACCATAGGTTTTGGCACCTAGGAGAAGTAAGAGCTGTCTTGCATAAAGATTATTACTCTTTTTAGCTGTTTTCGAGACAATAGCTTCTAACGCATTAGCAGAGTAGCTAAAGAGTTCTTTTGCCCCTTTAGGTACCTTCTGTAGTTCGAGTGAACCTGAGACAGAGATATCATAGTTGTCCATTACTTCTAGTAAGGCATAGTAAAACGATTGGTAAGGCTTGGTCAATACCTTAGAGATATTACGTGGCTTACAGTGTTTTGAAATCTTACCTTGGAGTATGATACTAGGCATTGACTCACTTTCGACTACCTTGATACTAGGCCAAGAGTATTTCCCTTTACAGGGGTTATTGACATGGGTGAGTCTGTTAATGACACGGTAACTTTCGTCTTCTATTTTCTTATAGACGAGCTTACGTTTGGGGTTAAGGCATACGGTACTAATACGCTCATTAAACATCATCGCATCAGGCAAGGCATTATAAGGACTGTAGGGATTGTCATCAAAATGTGCACTATTTTGATTGCCTACGTTGAAATAACTTCTATCAATAATGATATTACCTTCAATATCTTTGATACCTTCAGCACGGATATAAGAGACGATTTTATTGAGGTCCCGCGTATGCAAGGAAGGGTCACCCAAAGCTTGTATGATTAAATCTCCATACAGTACACCATTTTTTATCTTACCTTGGGTATAAAATTTGGTTTGCCAACGATAATTAAATCCTAATTTGCGTATGGCTGCGTAGGTGGTAAGTACTTTCATCACAGAAGCAGGGGTACGTGTAGTTTTGGCATTGAGTGACACCAAGACCTTGCCACCGACTCCTGCTTCTTTGATATAGATACTAATATCTTTTTTGGCGATACCACTTTGTTGAATCTTTTGATTGATAGCTTGTGGTAAAGCAAAGAGCCAAATGGAGAGTAATAGGTATAATATAAAACTCTTTTGCACCTAAAAATCTACTTTTTGTTGGGTACTTTCTATGATAGCTAGTACGAGGGTATAGATATTGGCTATGACTGCTCCAATGACCAATCCAATTGCCAAGGGTTCATTTTGGTAAAATTGCAAAGAAAAAAATGCAGGGATGAGGTGTAAGTCTGCAACCAATGACCCTGCCAATAGCTCTGCTGAAAGCAAGTTACGCACACCAATTTTCATCAGTGTAGAAATGACATTAACAGAAGAAGCGATAAAGAGTGCCACCATAGAATGCTCATAAAGAAATGCTGCAGATGTCGTGAGGGACATCAATGTAAAAAACATATAAAAAACTTTACCCCAATTCATTCAAACTCCTCATTATTTGAATGATTATTATAACCATTGAAGTTATGATATAGACTTAATAGCACTAATCTATAATTAAGGAAATAGGGATAGAATAGCAAAAAATTAAACTTTCGAGGATATTACTATGATACCAGGAATACCACAACCAGCGTTTTACATTTTCAAATGCCAACAATCAGCACCTCCGGGGATGCCAAAACCTGCCTGTGTCAAAGCAGATGACAAAGAATCACAAGAACTCTTCCAGCATTTGTCTCAAACACTTATGAAAAAAGGGATTATAGGTACAGTTACACCTATTCAAACAGGATGTCTTAACCGTTGTGCCAGTGGTCCTGTGATGTTAGTAGAACCTGGGCATATTATGTATGTCAATTTGACAAAAGAAAAAATCAATAAGATTATTGATGAGCATATTATTGGTGGGAATGTGGTTTCTGAATATGTGATTCCTGATATGATGTGGGGCGAAGCTATAGACCCTGCGTCTATTGCTACATAGTATGTAAGTATTTTACTATTTTTTGCTATAATTTTACTCATTTAATATACTAAATAGGATTCCGTATGAATATTACGATGTTGTACTCCAAGCTCCATAGAGCTACGGTCACAGATGCCAACCTTAACTATGTAGGGTCTATTACGATTGACCAAGACCTTATGGATGCTGTCAATATGCGTGTAGGACAAAAGATTGATATTGTCAATATCAATAATGGTGAACGTTTCTCTACTTATATTATCTCAGGACAACGAGGCAAAAAAGATATTTGTCTCAATGGTGCAGCTGCGAGAAAAGTGCATAAGGGCGATAAGATTATTATTATTGCCTATGCAAGTATGAGTGAAGCTGAAGCAGATGTGTATAAGCCTAAGATTGTCATCTTAGAAGAAGACAATACGATTGCACAATCTTTTGAAGGACTGATATAATGTTTGATGGATTTGATATGGGAAAGATGTCAGGCATGATAGAACAAATGCAAGAAAAAGCCAAAGAGATACAAGAAGAGGCCAAGCATATAGAGTTTACTGCCAAAGTAGGTGGTGGACTGGTCGCTGTGACTATCAATGGTATTGCTGAAGTGATTGATGTGACTATTGATGATACACTTATGGATGATAAAGCGTATTTACAAATCTTGCTTATCTCTGCGATGAATGATGCCAATAAAATGGTAGAAGACCAAAAAAAGTCTCAGGCTATGGGAATGATGGGTGATATGAATCCTTTTGGGGCTAAATAATTTTCTCCCCTTTTCCCTTGTAACTCTTTGTAACTAACTTTCTCTATACTTCTATACATTAATTGATAGAAGGACACTAACATTATGAAAAAAATCATCTTATCCCTAGCCACCATGGCTACTTTATCTATTGCAGATACTACAGACACAGCTATCACGGAGCCACCTTTAGCAATTGAGAATAGCTTTCTTGATAGATTTCATTTCAAAAATGATTTAAGACTAAGATATGAGAGTATAGAAAGAGACGATAAAGACAATAAATATAGAAATAGATACCGTTTAAGACTAGGAGTAAAAGTTGATCTAATCGATAATCTTCAATTAGAAGTAGGTATGAGATCTGGATTTGCAAACCCAACTTCAGGAAACCAAACTTTTAATGATGATGAGCCTTTGAGCGACTACTTTTTACAGTCACTGAGATTTAATGTTTTA
Organism: Sulfurovum sp.; assembly: GCA_030949325.1. Taxonomy (GTDB): domain Bacteria; phylum Campylobacterota; class Campylobacteria; order Campylobacterales; family Sulfurovaceae; genus Sulfurovum. The sequence continues at coordinate 20,232 of JAUZSQ010000085.1, read as the reverse complement.
GGTTTATCGTATAAGTCTGGTAACTCTACTTACAAAGTAGGTAGACAAGCATACATGATGTACAGACCTATCAAATCACAACTTGTTTGGGATAATGATGTTTCTATGAATGGTGTAAATTATCAGTATAAAGATGATACAACAATCATCACTGTAGGTTTAAACCAACCGACATTAGAAGAAGCTTCTGTTGCCAAAGAGGATGTCAATCTCTTTATCGCACAATATGTACATAAAACCAAATTAGAATCTGCAAAACTTAATTTAGGTGCAGGTCTTTATTATTATGATGGATTAAAAGGTAACACAACACTTTTTGGTAGTACTAAAGGTAATACGGCAGTTAATGGTGTATTTACAAATGATTATCATATTGTAGAAGGATTTGCTGAAGTCCAGTTGAAAAATGTATTTGGTAAACCATTGAAAATAGCAGCAGGTGTTGTCTATAACTTTGGAGCTGATGACGATAACTTTGGGTATGATGTAGCAGTTAAATTAGGTAAAGCTAAAAATGTCGGTGACTGGCAAGTAAAATATTCATATACCGATCTTGAAAAAGATGCGACACTTGGTGCATATTCTGACTCAGATAACTTCGGTGGTGGTACTGATGCAAGTGGTCATGCGATTAGAGCAAAATACAAAGCAGGTACAAACCTCTACATCGCTGGTAACTTCTTCTTCAATACACTGAATGCTAGTAATAGTAAAACAGGACTAGAGACAGACTACGAGCGTGTACAATTAGATGTAATTGTGAAATTTTATTAGAGAGTCTCTCCCAAGAGGAGAGGTTTTTAGACAGATTAATAGTAGTATGTGACACCAAAAGTCGTTGCATTGACTTGCGTATCTACATTATAACCTGGACGAAGATCCACATTATCTAGTGTACCATCATAAAGATCAGTATAGTCTATAAAAATATGTACATTCGGTGAAACTTTGTAACTCATCCCCAATCCCCATTGAAATCCATCACCTGAAGTATTAGCCATAACGACTTCACCATATCCAATGAGTCCATAGATATTAATTCCTTCTGATATTTCATAGTTTGGTTTAATATACAGTGCTCCATTTTGTATGAGCTTATCTTTTTTCTCTCCACCTTCTATCTCTAAGTCACCAAATGTTTTGCTATAACGTCCTTCGATACTTACATAGTCATTAATAGTATAACCAGCAATAAGAGTATAGGCATTACCTGTTTCTGATTCATATATATCTGCAGAGATATATGAATATCCCAGTGCCGAGTAAAATGAGCTACCTTCTGTATATAAAGAGTACTCACTTGAAGTCTTTTCTTTGGGAATAATTGTTTCCTCAGCCAATAGATATGGAGTCATAGCCAAAGCAGTAGTTAGTATTAATGCAGTTTTTTTCATGGGTTTTTCCTTAAAATAGTTTTTACTTTTGGCATTATATCATATTTCATATATTTGGTAATCAGAATGTAATACTTTTCTTCTATAATAGTCTAAAATAGATAGATGAGGAATACAAATGAACAACACAATCAAAATGATGATAGGTGCAGGGTTTGCCGTAGCAGTAGGATTTTATGCCAATAGTATTATCGGACAGTCTTCTCATGGAGGGTTTTTGGTACTTGCGGCTGTATTTGGTGCGTATATGGCTATGAATATTGGGGCAAATGATGTGGCTAACAATGTAGGCCCTGCTGTAGGTTCTGGTGCATTGACCATTGGTGGAGCCATTGTAATTGCTTCTATTTTTGAAGCTTCTGGTGCATTACTCGCAGGTGGTGATGTGGTGGGGACTATCAAAAAAGGGATTATCTCTCCTGATGCTTTTGGTGGAGACCCTATGATATTTGTTTATGCAATGTCAGCTGCACTCTTAGCAGCTGCACTTTGGCTCAATCTCGCTACTTGGCTAAGAGCACCAGTATCTACGACACATTCTATTGTGGGTGGAGTACTCGGTGGAGGAATTGCCGCAGGAGGCTTTGCTATTGTCTCGTGGGGAACGATGGGTAAGATAGCCGCTTCTTGGGTCATATCTCCTGTGCTTGGAGGGATAATTGCTGCGATATTCCTTTATGTGATTAAATCTCAAATACTTTATAAAGAAGATAAACTTCACGCTGCAAAGAAAATTGTACCGATTTTGGTGGCACTTATGGCTGCGCGTTTATTACCTACTTGACAGTCAAAGGTCTCAAAAAGATATGGCCTTTAATTGTGGAGACCTTGAGTTTTTTACCTCAAACCAAAAAACCTAGTTTTCTTATAGCCTTGATGTTTGGTGCTATTGGAGCAGGGCTTACTTATGTGCTTGTCAAACCCAAAATTGCCAAAAAGGTCATTGGGTTGGATGGTTCGAGGGCTTCTATCAACCTATTGTTTACCATTCCTCTTATTTTTGCCGCAGCCATGTTGTCTTTTGCTCATGGTGCCAATGATGTAGCCAATGCCGTAGGACCTCTGGCAGCTGTCTATGATGCACTTACCAGTTTGGAGGTTTCGGAAAAAGCGTCTATTCCTTTGTGGGTGATGGTTGTAGGAGGGGTGGGTATTTCTATCGGTCTTGCACTTTTTGGTCCTAGACTTATCAAGACAGTGGGGACTGAGATTACAGAGCTTGACCAAATGAGAGCCTTTTCTATTATGATGGCAGCTTCTATTACGGTCGTTATTGCTTCTCAACTAGGCTTACCTGTGTCTTCCACACATATTGCCGTAGGTGCTATCTTTGGGGTCGGATTTTTGCGTGAGTGGTTAGATTCCAAACAATTAGGAGAGAGACAAGTAAAGCTCAATGCCGAAATAGAAAAACAAAATACACTTAAAGTAGAACTCAATAAAATGGCAAAGCATGGTGACTACAAGAAGCAAGTAGAACTCATGGAAGCCTTAAAAAGTCAAAAGAAAAAAGTCAAAAACATCAAACGTACACTGCGTGAAACCTATGTCAAGCGTGGTATGGTCAAAAAAATTGTCGCAGCATGGGTGATTACGGTTCCAGCTGCTGCGATACTCTCTGCTATTATTTTCTTTATTCTCAAAGGGGTAGGCGTTTAGCTTCCTTTTGAAGCTTCTTTTTGATGAAAAGAGAGTAGTATAGTGTATAAGAAACCAAGGAAATGGCCCATGCAAAATAAAACCACTATACAATGCCCCAATTGTGCTACACAGATAGATGTGAATGAAGTCTTGTCTTTAGAATTAGAAAAGTCATTGACACAAAAACATGCTGATGAACTAGAAAATAATAGACAGAAAACATAAAAGAAGCGATGCAAACACTCAAAATCAAAGAGACTTCTATGCAAGAGCAGAAAGAGAAGTTTGATGAGGATTTGCGTAAAGCTACGCAGTCACAGTTGAAACTTGAACGCTCCAAGCTTCAAGAGGCACTTAAAAAAGAACTTCTAGAAGAACAGAGTGAGTCTATGGCACTCTTGCAACGTGAGCTTGAAGAGAAGTCTAAACAAGTACAAGAACTTAACAAAAGTAAAGCCCAAATAGAAAAACTCAAACGTGATATGACAGAAGTGGAGTCCAAAGCCAAAGCAGATGCACAGATAGTCTTAAATAGCGAATTGCGTAAAGAAAAAGCCAAACTAGCCGAGTAAGCTTCGGACAGGCAAGAAATGCAAGTCACACAAAGAGATACGCCAAGCTCAGTGAACTAGAACTGACATGCCAAAGATGAACAGCTAGAACAGATAAAGCGTGAACTAGACAATGCTAGACGCAAAGCAGAACAGGGAAGTATGCAAATACAAGGTGAAGCTCTTGAACTAGCTATTGAGTCTTGGTTGGATTCTCAATTTCCTTTTGACAGTATAGAAGAGGTCAAAAAAGGGGCTTTTGGTGCTGATTGTGTACAGATTGTGCATACTAGAGAGTTACAAAACTGTGGGACTATTTGTTATGAATCCAAAAATACCAAAGCATGGTCTGATGGATGGATTGCTAAACTCAAACAAGATATGCTCAAAGTCAATGGAGATATAGGGGTTTTGGTAAGCTCTGTGTATCCTAGAGATATGGACAGGATGGGTTTTGTTGATGGGATTTGGGTTTGTTCGTTAGATGAGTTTAAGGGTTCAGTTTCTTTGCTTCGTGAATCGTCTCATTAGAGTACATCAAACGGTCAAGAAAGAAGAAAACAAGTCTGACAAGATGAGTTTATTGTATAACTACATGACGGGCAATGAATTCTCTATGCAGATGACAGCCATAGTAGATGGTTTCATGAAGATGCAAGAAGAATTAGACAAAGAAAAACGCTCACTTATGGCATCTTGGAAACGGCGAGAAAAGACCATTGATGGAGTACTCACCAATACCACAGAGATGTATGGTGCATTGCAAGGTATATCAGGTAATAGTAGTCTTGTGCATATTGAGGCGTTGGAATTACCCTATGATGAAGAGGATGCTTAGGCTTTCTTGCTATAATATCTCATGAAAAAAGAGATTGAAATAGTCATTATTGAAGATGATGCAGATATATTAGAACTTATTGAGTATCATCTGAGCAAAGAGGGATACCTTATTACGGGTTTTCTCTCTACCCAAAATGTAGAACAATTTTTAGAAGAAGAAAGCCCTCATTTGATGCTAGTAGATAGAAATTTACCAGGGATGGAGGGCAGTGAATTTGTCTCTTATCTGCGTGAAGTAGGCTATGCTATTCCTGTGATATTTCTCACAGCCAAAGACAATGATTTTGAACTAGAAGAAGGTTTTGAAGCAGGTGGAGATGACTATATCACCAAACCTTTTTCACCCAAAGAACTGACCCTTAGAGTCAAAGCCTTGCTCAAACGTTCTGGAGCATTACTCCCACAATCACGCATCAAATACAAAGACCTTACCCTAGACCTAGGTGACAAAGCACTCTATCTTCATGACAACCCTATCTCCCTCACAAGCTTGGAATTTAAGCTCCTCTACACCTTTATGCAACACAGAGACAAACCCCTCAGCAGAGACTTTTTACGTGATGAGGTATGGGGAACAGAAGGAGAAGGAGTCAATGACAATGCCATCAATGTAGCGATTAACCGACTCAAGAACAAAATAGACCCCGAACACAAAGTCAACTACTTTCACCCTGTGTGGGGGCTTGGGTATGTTTTTTATTAAACCTAACAATTTGACAACTTTTTACCTTTTTTGATGTTAGAGAGGGTACACTTACGGTATGAATAAATTAGAAACCCTTGAACACTATTTTGGACACAATGCTTTTAGACCTTTGCAAGAAGAGGTCGTCGATGCGATACTAAACAAAGAAGATGTCTTGATGATACTTCCTACTGGTGGAGGCAAGTCGCTTTGTTATCAGCTTCCTACGCTTTTGATGGATGGGATTACGGTGGTAGTCTCTCCTCTTTTGGCTTTGATGCACGACCAAGTGGTGGCACTTCGAGCCAATGATATAGAAGCAGAGATGCTCTCTTCCATGCAGACATTAGAAGAATCCCATGCCATAGAAGGGGCATTGAGACGAGGCGAAGTGAAGCTTTTGTATGTAGCTCCTGAACGCCTCACCAATTCGTATTTTTTGAACCTTTTACATCAGCTTCCTCTAAATTTCTTTGTGATAGATGAAGCCCATTGTGTTTCCCAGTGGGGGCATGAATTTCGTGAGAATTATAGACGGCTTTCTTTGCTCAAAGAACAGTTTCCTACTGTGCCTATCACGGCATTTACAGCCACTGCTACTCATGCAGTAGAACAAGACATTGCTACGAATCTAGGACTGGTTAATCCCAAACGTGTCAGAGGCTCACTCTTTCGTGAAAATCTTACTATCAATGGACGACATCGTATCAAAGATGGTCGTTTGCAGTTGATGGAATTTCTCAAACTCCATACCAATGAATCGGGCATCATCTATACACTCTCACGTAAATCTACAGAAAGCGTGGCACAATTTTTGCAAGGCAAGGGGATAGAAGCAGAAGCTTACCATGCAGGACTTCCCACCGAACGCAAGAACAAAACCTACGCCGATTTCGTGGCAGACAGGGTACAAATAGTTGTGGCTACCATCGCGTTTGGGATGGGGATAGACAAGTCAAATATCCGTTTTGTCGTACACATGACTTTGCCCAAGACGATAGAAAACTTCTACCAAGAGATAGGAAGAGCAGGGCGTGATGGGGTACAATCTGAGACTTTGTTACTCTTTTCAGCACAAGATATAGTCCAACAAAAGCTTTTTATAGAAGATTTACCAGAGACACCTTACAAGCAACATGCCTTCAATAAACTCGATGCCATGGTACGCTTCGCCAATTCGGAAAACTGTAGGCATCAGACAGTAGCGAATTATTTTGATGATAGGATTGTGGAGTGCAAGACCAAGTGTGACAATTGTACAGCCCCAGAGAGTGAAAAAGTAGATATTACCACACCATCGCGTATGCTACTGTCTGCTATGGTACGCACAGAACAACGATTTGGACTACATTATGTCATCGATGTACTCAAAGGAAGCAAAGAACAACGCCTACTTCAAAACGGACACGATAACCTCTCTGTTTATGGTATAGGAAGTGAATATAGCAAGAATCAGTGGCTGACCATAGGGGATAAACTGTTAGAACTAGGAGCTGTGGAGATAGGGGAATTCAAAGTTTATGGCTTGACTGCCTTTGGTGTAGAAGTCCTCAAAGGAAAGCATAGCATAGACCTCAAAAAAGAACGACTCAGCGTACAAAAAGCCGAAGCCAAAAAACGTGTGGCTTATTTTGATGACTATGATGCAGAGATGTATGACACCTTACGCACCTTACGGACACAAATAGCTACTAAAAAAGGCATCCCTCCGTATATTGTATTTTCTGATAAAACCCTCAAAGAACTGAGCAAAACCCAACCCCAAAACAAAGCAGAAATGTTAGCAGTTCACGGTATAGGAGAAGTGAAATTTGAGAGATATGGTAAGGTATTTTTGGAGCTATTTCAAGCATAGGGTGTTGTCTCTGACAACAGCATGAATTTGGGTATAATTATTTGAATAATTTCAAAGGGAAAGTTGAGGGTGGCGATGATATATCTTTATGAAAACCAAAACATCCCCAAAGAGCTAGAACAGCATATCAAAGAGCATAAAAGTGTATATCCCTATTTTGATATTAATTTCCAAGGGATTAAACCCAAGAATTATTGTGGTTTTTTGTCTATTGCAAATAAAAGTTATTTCATTATCCCCAAAATAGTAGATGTAGATACTCAAAATCTCAATGTCTTTATGTATATGCTCATCTATGCCTATGATATTAAACTCAAAAATGAAGATTTCATACACTCCAACCATGAAGAGCATCCAATATTTGAAAGTTTTATTAGAGTGTTTGCTGATACTCTGTTGGAGGAGTTAAAAAAAGGGGTTTTCAAGCAATACATCAGTATGCAAGAAAATCTCAAAGTTTTGCGTGGCAAATACCTCATTGACAAAAACTTTCAAAACTTCTATCATCAAAATATTTATTGTGAATTTGATGCGTTTTCTATGGATAATGAGCTGAATCAATTTCTACTTTATGCGATACGCATCTTCAAGAAGTTTAGCTCTTATGGTAACCTACATAGATGTGAGGCTGTATTGGATGAAGTAGGTTCTGTCAATGTAGATGTGAAAAACCTAAATATACATTTTGACCGTATGAATACCAGATATAAAAAATCGTATGAGATAGCACTTGCTGATACTCCAAAAGCTTGTCCCCATGACACAACATAGTAGAGACAAAAGTTTTGCTTTTTTGTTTGATATGGCTGTGGTATTTGAGAAGTTTGTGGGTAAAATGTATCAAGAGATAGACAGCTCAACACAGCTACAAAAGCAGGGTAACTTTGGAAGCCTACACTTGAAACCCGATATTGTCACAGCAAGACAGATTATAGATACTAAATATAAAAAGGTCAATAGCAGAAGTGATGTCACAACACAAGACAAATATCAAATGTTTGCGTATGGGGTAAATTTCAAAGTAAAAGAAACGATGCTTTTATATCCCAAACACTTGCTTGATGTAGATGAAAATTTAGAACTAGGAAAAGGAGAAGATTTGATAAGATTGAAGATGAAGAGTTTGGATTTGGGGTTTGATGGTGGGTATGATGGTGGGTATGATGGGTATGATGGGTTTTTGGGTGAGATTAAAAGTAGATTGGAGGGGATGAGATGATTGATTATGATGGATATAAAGAATATTTAATAAAAATAGGGTTTTCAAATAATAGTTTACAGACATATCCAAGTTATATAAGTGAAAATAAAATTGATATTTTAAAGAATATTGAGAGATACCAAAATTTAGATGATAATGAGAAATTAATCAAATTTTCAAATGAAGATAATGATTTCAAAGAAGAATATGACTTAAATCATACTTTTACAAGTGATACAACTTTCAATGATTGTAGAAGTGGAGCAAGACGCTATAAATATTATTTAAAATACCTAAAAATAATTGAAATAATGAATGATTATTTAGAGAATAAAGATAATTATGAATTAAATAAAGCTGATATATTTTATCAGGTTTTTAATGATAGAGAATATCCTATAAAGGTAATTTGTAGTAAGAATTTAAGTATATTAGAATTAGAAGAAAACTTTACAATAATTCAAGCAAAAAATATATTGCAAAAAATATTTGATTTTAAAGGTCATTCTAATATTACATTTATAAATAAAAATGATATACCTGAACCACCATTAAAGTATTGTAGAATAAAAAATATAATCCTCTACGGAGTAGCAGGAGTAGGAAAGACCCATAATACAAAAAAACTAATCAGCCTTATAGAAAGTGGAAAATCAGATAAAGAGATATTTAAGACGATTAAAGATAATGCGTTAAACAATGTTGTAGATATTGATACTATAAAAGATAGAGTTAAATTCATTACTTTCCATCAAAGCTTTGGCTATGAAGACTTTATAGAAGGATTTAGACCGAATAAGAAGGGAAACATTAGACCTGTAGAGGGTATATTTAAATCTCTTTGTGAGAAGGCTGATGAGGATGAAAAACAAAACTACTACCTAGTCATAGACGAAATCAACAGAGGAAATGTCTCTAAAATCTTTGGAGAACTTATCACACTCATAGAAGAAGACAAAAGAGATACTCTTGAAGTCACACTTCCTTACTCTAAAATAACCTTTACAATCCCTTCAAACCTTTATATCATAGGTACGATGAATACTACCGATAAATCTATCGCTCTCATTGACATCGCTTTACGCAGACGCTTTACATTTTTGGAAATGAAGCCGAAAAGTAGTTTGGTAACATATCCAAAAGCGAAAGAAGTCATGGAAGCAGTAAATAACATGCTAACAGAAGAATATCAAATAGGTCATAGCTATTTTATGAAAATAAAAAGTGATGATGATTTAGACTTTGTGTGGGATTATAAAATTACACCTTTGTTGAAGGAGTATTATTATGGGGATGAAAAAGGCTTAATAGCAGTATTGGCATTATATGAAAAATAATCCTTTATGTGGCATAGACGAAGCAGGAAGAGGCTGTCTAGCAGGGTCATTAGTCATCGAAGGAGTGGTATTCATACACCCCGTTGATGGATTCCCTGATTTAATGCTTATTGACCTGTATGATTAGCACCTGTTATTTGACCAGATAGACTAACAAATATATAAAGTGTTTGTTTTGTCTCATCTTTACTTTCTTTGTTTAGAAAATGCACTACCCATTCTGTATTATGATTAAATTGTTTCTTTTCGATATTTGCAATAGGGGTATCTATCCAACTTTTAGCAATCTTGCCATGCTCAACTAATCCTATGAGATGTTTATTTGCTACTTTCTCTATCTTTTCTTTAGAGACTTCTTTTTGAGTATGACTATGACCATGCCCACCTTCATCATTATGAGAATGACCAGAACCTGCGTATATTGTTCCAGAAGTAAGTGCTACTGCGATAAGTGTTGTTTTTATTAAGGTGTTCATTTTGTTCCTTTTATAGTGCATCATGTTGAGATAAGAGCTAACATACTTATGGTAGATAGGTTTATTCCATTAGTACAACAGATAGTGAGACAAAAGAAGATCAAGATAAGTGTGAAGAAAGAAAAAAGGATGCTAAAGTCAAACCTAAGGAAGTGGAATCAAGATAAAAAGATATTGAACTCTCACCCTATCTAAATTGTCAAGAGTCCGTAAATAAGGCACTTAAACGGATTGACAAGCATATTGATATTGTCTATTTTGTCTTTGATGGAGCATTTGAAATAATCCTTGTACAAATGGTGAGGCAATGTGGATTGCATATCATTTCTAAACTTCAAAAAATTGCACTGCTATTTCCTTGTAGAGTATGCAGGAAGAGGGCCGGAAATATGGAGATGCTTATTGACTATGATAATCTTCCTGAACCCTATCTAAAATCAGATAGCATAGACGAAGATAAAAATATCCAAACAAGAATTTATCAAATGGAAATGTCCCATCGTAAACTTTCTCTGATACTCTCAATGTTGTGATTATCCAAAAGAGAAATTTAAGCACAGGTAAAATCTCTCATGTGAATTCTTTCTCACCGATGTAACATTGGATTATGAAAAGGTTATTGATTACTATTACCATCGCTTTCAGATTGAATTTGTCTTTAGAGAGTGCCAAGCAGTATTGGGGAATGGAGTGATTCTATGAACATTAAGAAAATACCTATCCATAGTCGGGCAAATCTCTCTGCTTTTATGGTCAACTTCTCTCATGGATTACGCCAAAATCCTGATATGAATGAGATGAGTATTCTTGACCTTAAAGCCCACTACCTACGGCTTAATAATACGTCAAAGAGGTATTTAAATTGCTTCCCCATTTAGCTAACGAGTATTTAATTCAGAAGGTATCCATTAAGATTGCATGAATTTAGGGCGATTCACTCTCGTGAGAGGGTGGCTTAGAGGGGGTTTTTGGCTAAGGTATTGGTTGAGATGTATTTTGTTTGGCTTTTTCCATATCTATATGACTATGGTAATGTGCATCTTTGTTAAACCCAAACTCTTCTTCGTTGGCTGTATGTAAATAACCGTGTAATTGCATCAAGAATAGCATAAAACCTAGAAACATCAATGCGTGATTGGCTACTTTACTTAAGCGTAAAAACGATGGGCGTTTTCTCCACTGGGTCAAGAGTATAAGCATAAAGACAAGAGCTATTATCTGTCCAATTTCGACACCTATATTAAATGAGATGATTTTTAACAACATGTCCCAATCTTGTTCACCTAATGGTAACTGTTGTAATCTTGTTGAAAGCCCAAATCCATGAATAAGTCCAAAGATAAGAACCATCATCAACAAATTGGGAGACTTTACGCCTAAATAGTTTTGAAACCCTTTATTGTTATCAAATGCTTTATAGATAACACTAAGAGCAATCACGGCATCAATCAAATAATAATTTGCCGTAATACCCATAAAGGTAGCAAAGATTAAAGTGATACTATGCCCTATAGTAAATATAGTGACAAATTTGACAATATCCCTAGTTGTGGTTAAGAAAAATACTACTCCAAAGAGGAAGAGTAAGTGGTCATAACCCGACAACATGTGGGTTGCACCCAACCAAATGTAACGAAGGTTTCCACCTTCTAACATCGATTGCATATCTGCTGGTGAAATACCATGTGCAGATACAATAGTACTGAGTAAAAGAAATGTGACAAATAGAAAAATCATTTTCATTTTTGCTCCTTGATAAGAGCTGGATTTTATTATACATTTTTTTTGATAATGAAAACTTAGTGTAGGGTGCTGTTTTCAACGTACCATATCAGAAATATGTTAAAATATATATTCTCTAATTTTAAGGACAGTTATGAAATTTTTAGATGTATTTCTTTTGCCTTTTCGTGCGATAAAACGACGTTATATTCCATTACTTGTGATTTACTTTGCCTATGGGGCGAGTGGTTTTACGGCTGTGGCTGAAACTTTTTGGGTCAAAGAAGAGTTGAGTCTTTCGGCTGAGAATCTTTTGGCTTTGGGGGTGTGGATGACTGTACCGTGGACGATTAAGATGATATTTGGTCAGATGGTCGATTCTTTTGCTCCTTTTGGGTCTAATCGTAAGTTTTATGTGTATGTAGGTGCGACCTTAATGGCTTTGGGAACATTTTTGATGATTGAGCTTGTCTCCAATGCTTCTTGGTGTGCGTCTTATAGTAAAGAAAGTGTGTATATCTTTGCGTCTCTTATCATGATGGTGGGTTTTGTGATGCAAGATGTGGTAGCCGATACGATGAGTACAGAAGTCGTAGATAAAACCCAATCAGCAGAGGAGATACGCAAAGAATTGGCTATGATACAAGTCTTGGCTCGTTTGTCTTTGGGCTTGGCTATTATGTTTATCTCTGGACTCAAAGGGTGGTTGGCTCAGATATATAGTTATGAGACGATGTTTGAGATTTCTTTGTTTGTACCTATCCTTTCTATTATTGGAGTGAGTTTTGTGAAGCTCAATGCTGTAGCTCCTTCTCCTTTGAACAAGCCTATCTTTTTTGGAGGGTTTGCCTTTGCGATTTTTGTGATATTGATTGGTTACAATGAAGTGCCTTTTGCTCAAGAGATAGTGTTTGTAGTGTCTCTAGTTGTAGTGTTGTTGATGCTTAATACTTTGATACGAGACTTGGATGCTGATACGATTAAGCATATTCAAATGGCAATGATTGTGATTTTTGTCTATAGAGCCATGCCTAGTGTAGGACCTGCTTTGCTATGGTGGGAGATTGATATTTTGCATTTTGATAAGGCATTTTTTGGTACATTAGGACAGATTGGTGCTGTTTTGGCATTGGTAGGTATGTGGATATCGGCAAAATATATTATCAACCAAGCCATTGGCAAAGTCTTGATATGGATGAGCATTATTTCTTTCTTCTTGTCTTTGCCTATCTTGGGATTGTATTATGATATACATACGATGCTAGGGTTAGATGCACGGACAGTAGCCTTGGTTGATACTGCTTTGGCTTCGCCTTTTGATTATATTGCAGGGGTTATGATGCTCACTTTAGTAGCCATTTATGCACCTGAGGGAAAAAAGGGTACATGGTTTGCTTTGATGGCATCGTTGATGAATATTGCGATGAGTGCAGGGGGGTTATTATCCAAGTACCTTAATCAAATTTTTGTTTTAAGCAGAGAGATTAAGATCGATGGAATCATCACTACACCTGCGAATTACGATGACTTGGGTGTACTTTTATGGACGGTGATTCTTATTGGCTTCATTGTACCAATCGTGACCATTCTCAAATTTAATCCTGACCCCAAGAAGTGTAAAAAAGTTCAATAGCTTAAAGTGATTTAGGCTATAATTAGCATTACATTAAAAGGAATATTATGCCATTATTAGACAGTTTTACCGTTGACCATACCAAGATGATAGCCCCAGCCGTGAGGGTTGCAAAAATGATGAGTACACCAAGTGGAGACGATATTACGGTCTTTGACTTACGATTTTGTGTACCTAATGAAGATATCCTTTCTATCAAAGGTATGCATACTTTGGAGCATTTATTTGCAGGATTTATGAGAGAGCATCTCAATGACAAGAAGGTAGAAATTATTGACCTTTCTCCTATGGGATGCCGTACAGGCTTTTATATGTCACTTCTTGGTACACCCAAAGCCAAAAAAGTAGCCAAAGCATGGAAAGAATCTATGGATGATGTCTTAGGGGTCAAGTCCAAAAAAAGATATTCCAGAACTCAATCTCTATCAATGTGGGACTTACAAAATGCACTCTCTTGATGAAGCCAAAGAGATTGCAAGTAAGGTCATTAGCCAAGGGATTGGAAAGATGAGTAACAAAAAATTGAAGATGTCTTCAAAACAGTTAAAAAACGCTAATAAATAATGCAACCCTCAAGATACAGTCGTGTATAACGAGGTATTAAGAGGACAAAAAGAAATAAAACTTTGCGAGGATGGTACGCATACACTTTATTCCAAAGAATTTGAAGAACACTACCATTCTACCAAAGATGGGGCTTTGCATGAAAGTTTAGAAAAGCATGTAAAACCAGCCCTCTTTTTTAAATCCCATAAAACCAAGCTTGTAATTTTGGATATTTGCTTTGGTCTAGGATACAATACCTTCGCAACACTGTATTACCTACAAAAACACAAACTTCCAATACAAGTACACATCCTTTCTCCCGAATTTGATGAAGCACTGTTACGTTCTTTGGATACTTTTATTTTCCCCCCCAGAGTTTGATAGTCTCAAACCTATTATTCGGGCGATAAGTCAAAACCTGTATTATGAAGATGTACAGTGCAAGATAGAAATACTCTTAGGAGATGCGAGAGAGAGTATTCCCAAGATAAAAGAGCCAATAGATATTATCTATCAAGATGCCTTTAGTCCTGCACATAACCCTCTGCTATGGACAAGAGAGCATTTCACGAGTATTAGAGCTATTACAAAGGATGACGCGATACTCACGACCTATTCTATCGCTGCATCTATTCGTTTGGGATTGTATGAAAATGGATTTTATATTTTTATCCATAGTGCAAAGTTGATGCGTAAATCTACAGTAGCTTCTCTAGCAATGTTAGAAGGTATTGAATATATTGATATGGAACTCAAAAAAATAAGAAATCCTACAGCCAAAAGTATGAGAGATGAGGAATATAGAGAAACTAAGCGATATTAAATAAAAAAGTATATATTAATGTAAGTAAAATAATAAAATAAAGTTAGAATAAAAGAATTCAAAAGAATTTCAGCTAAAACCCTTGACAGGGGAGGAGATAAGTGCTATAATACGCGTCCAACAACACATAGGACGATCTAGCAAGTAGCTAGATAAGAGTGTTATTGAGTGATCTTTGACAACCAAATATAAGTAAACAAATCAACGTCTATTTGAGTTTTAATTTTACTAGTTTTCAAAAAACTAGGACAAAGAAAAAGCTTATTATAGAAATACAATAAGTGATTCTGACAAATGGTTCAAATCATGTCCATTATTAATGGAGAGTTTGATCCTGGCTCAGAGTGAACGCTGGCGCGCGTGCTTAACACATGCAAGTCGAACGAGAAACAGCAGTAGCTTGCTACTGGATGTCAGCTAAGTGGCGGACGGGTGAGTAATGTATAGTTAATCTGCCCTTTAGAGAGGAATAACTACTGGAAATGGTAGCTAATGCCTCATACTCCTTTTGCCTTAATGGTAGTTAGGGAAATGTTTTTTCGCTAAAGGATGAGACTATATGGTATCAGGTAGTTGGTAGGGTAAAGCCCACCAAGCCAATGACGCCTAGCTGGTCTGAGAGGATGATCAGCCACACTGGAACTGAGACACGGTCCAGACTCCTACGGGAGGCAGCAGTGGGGAATATTGCACAATGGACGGAAAGTCTGATGCAGCAACGCCGCGTGGAGGATGACACATTTCGGTGCGTAAACTCCTTTTATATGGGAAGATAATGACGGTACCATATGAATAAGCACCGGCTAACTCCGTGCCAGCAGCCGCGGTAATACGGAGGGTGCAAGCGTTACTCGGAATCACTGGGCGTAAAGCGCGCGCGAGGCGTTATCTAAGTTGGATGTGAAAGCCTACGGCTCAACCGTAGAACTGCATCCAAAACTATTTAGCTAGAGTGTGGGAGAGGAAGATGGAATTAGTTGTGTAGGGGTAAAATCCGTAGAGATAACTAGGAATACCAAAAGCGAAGGCAATCTTCTGGAACACTACTGACGCTGAGGCGCGAAAGCGTGGGGAGCAAACAGGATTAGATACCCTGGTAGTCCACGCCCTAAACGATGAATGTTAGTCGTCGGGTAGCTAGTCTATTCGGTGATGCAGCTAACGCATTAAACATTCCGCCTGGGGAGTACGGTCGCAAGATTAAAACTCAAAGGAATAGACGGGGACCCGCACAAGTGGTGGAGCATGTGGTTTAATTCGAAGATACGCGAAGAACCTTACCTAGCCTTGACATATTTAAGAACTCCGACAGAGATGCTGGAGTGCCTTTCGGGAGCTAATCTTACAGGTGCTGCACGGCTGTCGTCAGCTCGTGTCGTGAGATGTTGGGTTAAGTCCCGCAACGAGCGCAACCCTCGTCACTAGTTACTAACGATTCGGTCGAGGACTCTAGTGAGACTGCCTTCGTAAGGAGGAGGAAGGTGAGGACGACGTCAAGTCATCATGGCCCTTACGGCTAGGGCAACACACGTGCTACAATGGTTGGGACAGTGAGACGCGATACCGTGAGGTGGAGCAAATCTATAAACCCAATCTCAGTTCGGATTGTAGTCTGCAACTCGACTACATGAAGCTGGAATCACTAGTAATCGTAGATCAGCTATGCTACGGTGAATACGTTCCCGGGTCTTGTACTCACCGCCCGTCACACCATGGGAGTTGATTTCACCCGAAGCGGGGAAGCTAAACTGGCTACCCTCCACGGTGGAATTAGCGACTGGGGTGAAGTCGTAACAAGGTAACCGTAGGAGAACCTGCGGTTGGATCACCTCCTTTCAGAGTATAGAAGATGTAACCTCACAGTGCATCTTCAACAACACAATAAGACGTGATTTGTTTAAATTGTTTAATCAATAACTTATGTTTGGTTGTCAAAGATTATTAGGATCTTTGATGTACTACTTCATGTGGGCGTATAGCTCAGCTGGTTAGAGTGCACCCCTGATAAGGGTGAGGTCCCAGGTTCAAGTCCTGGTACGCCCACCATATGTTTAATCAAAGTATTATTTTAATATTTTGATTAGACATTTGTCTAAAGTTATTTAACTTATTATTGTTAAGAGTCTAACGTAATGTTGCAAAACGAAAGTTTTACAATAAATTACAATTTAACATAAACATATTAGTCAAGAAGAATGTATTCTTTAAGATTAATATCTTTCATGTGCAAGAAACTCAAAAGAGAACAAACTCTTAAAAAATGAGGAAGTGTAAGAACTTCAAACTTATTATAAAACAACTAAACCATACAATATCGATAGTTAAATATGTATAAAAGATGACTTATTTGCATTTAATAAGGTAGTACCTTAGAATTAAGTTAAATTAATCTAAGGGCAGATGGTGGATGCCTAGACTAGAAGAGAGGCGATGAAGGACGTATTAGGCTGCGATAAGCCAGGGAGCTGCCAAAAAGCTTTGATCCTTGGATTTCCGAATGGAGACAACCAATATGGTGCGAATCATATCACTCTTTCGAGAGAGCGAACGTGGGGAAGTGAAACATCTCAGTACCCACAGGAAAAGAAATCAACCGAGATTCCCTTAGTAGCGGCGAGCGAAATGGGAACAGCCCTAAAATCTTAGAGGTGTTAGTAGAATAAGCTGGAATGCTTGACCGTAGAGGGTGATAGTCCCGTAAACGACAACTAATCTTAGACTATTCGAGTAGGTCGGGACACGTGAAACCCTGACTGAATATGGGAGGACCACCTTCCAAGGCTAAATACTACTTCTAGATCGATAGTGAACCAGTACCGTGAGGGAAAGGTGAAAAGAACCGCAGTGAGCGGAGTGAAATAGAACCTGAAACCATCTGCCTACAATCATTCAGAGCCCTATGCTATACGCAGGGTGATGGACTGCCTTTTGCATAATGAGCCTGCGAGTTATGGTGACTAGCAAGGTTAATCAAACGAGAAGCCGTAGCGAAAGCGAGTCTTAATAGGGCGATAGTTAGTTGCTGTAGACCCGAAACTAAGTGATCTATCCATGGGCAGGTTGAAGCTGGTGTAAGAGCTAGTGGAGGACCGAACGGGTGAAGGTTTAAAACTTCTCCGATGACCGGTGGATAGGGGTGAAAGGCCAATCAAACTTAGTGATAGCTGGTTCTCTCCGAAATATATTTAGGTATAGCGTCATGTTCGAAACATGAGGGGGTAGAGCACTGATTGGGCTAGGGCCTATACCAAGGTACCAAACCCAGTCAAACTCCGAATACCTCATGTGAATTCATGGCAGTCAGGTTGTGGGTGATAAAATCCATGATCGAGAGGGAAACAGCCCAGACTACCAGCTAAGGTCCCAAAGTTCTAATTAAGTGGAAAAGGATGTGGAGTTGCTTAGACAACCAGGAGGTTGGCTTAGAAGCAGCCATCCTTTAAAGAAAGCGTAACAGCTCACTGGTCTAGCGATTCTGCGCCGAAGATATAACGGGGCTAAATTAGACACCGAAGCTGTAGATGCACAATTTATTGTGCGTGGTAGGAGAGCGTTCTAGTCAGCATTGAAGCCATACCGGTGAGGAGTGGTGGAGCGGCTAGAAGTGAGCATGCAGGCATGAGTAGCGAGAAAACGGGTGAGAATCCCGTTCGCCGAAAACCCAAGGGTTCCTACACTATGCTCGTCAATGTAGGGTTAGTCGGGTCCTAAGCTGAGTCCGAAAGGGGTAAGCGATGGTAAATTGGTTAATATTCCAATACCAACTAGTAATTTAGTACAATGGGGGGACGCATAGGGTTAAACGAGGTCACTGATGGAATAGTGGCTCGAAGGGTGTAGATAAGCTGGATAGGAAAATCCGCCGGCTGTTTTCGAGACCTGACAGGCAGATCGAGTTCTTCGGAACAACATCTGAATCGTTGATACCGTCGTGCCAAGAAAAGCCTCTAAGTGTATTATTAGTTGCCCGTACCGTAAACCGACACAGGTGGGTGAGATGAGTATTCTAAGGCGCGTGGAAGAACCCTGGTTAAGGAACTCTGCAAACTAGCACCGTAACTTCGGAATAAGGTGTGCCTACTTCTGTATAGAGATTTACTCTCAAAAGCGGAAGAGGTTGCAACAAAGAGTCCCTCCCGACTGTTTATCAAAAACACAGCACTTTGCTAACTCGTAAGAGGATGTATAAGGTGTGACGCCTGCCCGGTGCTTGAAGGTTAATTGATGGGGTTAGTTCTTCGGAACGAAGCTCTTGATCGAAGCCCAAGTAAACGGCGGCCGTAACTATAACGGTCCTAAGGTAGCGAAATTCCTTGTCGGTTAAATACCGACCTGCATGAATGGCGTAACGAGATGGGAGCTGTCTCAACCAGGGATCCAGTGAAATTGTAGTGGAGGTGAAAATTCCTCCTACCCGCGGCAAGACGGAAAGACCCCGTGCACCTTTACTATAGCTTGACACTGCAATTGGGATATATTTGTGCAGGATAGGTGGGAGGCTTTGATTCTATGACGCTAGTTGTAGATGAGCTATCCTTGAGATACCACCCTTATATATTCTGATTGCTAACTTGCTTGGGTTATCCCCAAGGAGGACAATGTCTGGTGGGTAGTTTGACTGGGGCGGTCGCCTCCTAAAGAGTAACGGAGGCTTACAAAGGTTGGCTCATATCGGTTGGAAATCGATAGCAGAGTATAATGGTACAAGCCAGCTTAACTGCGAGACGTACATGTCGAGCAGAGACGAAAGTCGGTCATAGTGATCCGGTGGTTCTGTGTGGAAGGGCCATCGCTCAAAGGATAAAAGGTACGCCGGGGATAACAGGCTGATCTCCCCCAAGAGCTCACATCGACGGGGAGGTTTGGCACCTCGATGTCGGCTCATCACATCCTGGGGCTGAAGCAGGTCCCAAGGGTACGGCTGTTCGCCGTTTAAAGTGGTACGCGAGCTGGGTTCAGAACGTCGTGAGACAGTTCGGTCCCTATCTGCCGTGGGCGTTGGAAGATTGAGGAGAGTTGCCCCTAGTACGAGAGGACCGGGGTGAACGAACCACTGGTGTACCAGTTGTCCTGCCAAGGGCATCGCTGGGTAGCTACGTTCGGATGAGATAACCGCTGAAAGCATCTAAGCGGGAAGCCAACTCCAAGATGAATCTTCCCTGAAGATCCGCAGAAGACTACTGCGTTGATAGGCTGGGTGTGTAAGTGTTGAAAGACATTTAGCTGACCAGTACTAATAGATCGTTTGTATTTACTTTATTCTTCTAATAGGTACTACCTTATTAAGTGCATTAAACACCTAATAAGTGAAAACTTCTTGTAAGATTGTAATTTACACAAAGCAACACTCATCAAGCTAAACACTTGAACGTCAGACTCTTAACAATACTAAGTAATCTCAAAGCTTATAAGCTTAGAGAGATAAGCACACATTGGTGTCTCTTATCTCTCTTAGTGGTGGGAGCTAGAGGGAGGGTCATACCCAGCTCCATTCCGAACCTGGAAGTCAAGCCTCCCATCGCCGATAA
>JAUZSQ010000084.1 GCA_030949325.1 Sulfurovum sp. | reverse complement strand
AAGTTCTGAGAGAAGAAAAGACCCTCAATGAGATAGCCAGTAGTTATGAAGTTTTACCTAAGAGTCTCCAAAATTGGAAAAAGCAATTTTTAGAAAATGCTTCACTAGCATTTGATAAAAGTGCAGTGGTCAAAAGAGTATAAAGAACAGATTGAAACTCTTGAAAGAGAGAAAGATGCAACTTCAAAAAAGCTGGGTGAAGTGATAGTAGAGAGAGACTTCGTCGTGGGAAAGCTAAAAAGCTCGGTATCCTCTAAAAGTAGAAAGAACTACTGGAAACTGGGCTTGAAATATCCAAAAATACACAGCTAAAACTATTGAGTATTCCTAAGAGTTCAATCTATTATAAAGCAGTAGTACCATTCAGTAGTGATACAGGTCAAGAGATACTCAATGTGATAGATAAAATCTATACAAAGTATCCCTATTATGGACATAGAAGAGTGCATAAAACTGTTAGGTAGATTTGGCTTTACCATCGGACGAAAGAAGGTTAGGACTGCAATGAAGCTCATGGGTATCATCGCCTTATATCCGAAGCCTAAGACAACCATAGCCAATAAAGAGCATCAGAAATATCCATATTTATTGAAGGCATTTAAGAATGATAAAAATCAAGTGGTTATTGATAAACCCAATCAAGTTTGGAGTACCGATATTACCTATATCAAATTGGACAAAGGCTTTGTCTATTTGGCTGCAGTCATTGATTGGAACACCAAAAGATACTCTCTTGGAAGCTCTCAAATACGATGGATGTATCACTCACAACTGGGGTACTGAAAGAAGCCTTGGAGAAGTATGATAAACCTGAGATATTTAACACAGACCAAGGTTCTCAATATACAGCAAAGAGCATATTCAAATATTAGTTGATAACAATATTTCTATTTCAATGGATGGAAAAGGAAGAGCGACTGACAATATTGTAATTGAACGATTTTGGAGGTCACTTAAATATGAAGATGTTTATCCTCAAAGCTACTCGACCATCAAAGAAGCTAGAACAAGGGATAGGAAAGTATATCAATATTTACAACACAGAAAGACTTCATCAAACTTTGGACTATGCTACTCCTGATGAAATGTATTTTAAAGGGGTGAATAATCAGGTATTTCAGAGTAGGGAAATGTTACTAGATGTAGCATCCTGAGGTGGAATAAGGAATTGGATTTTATTGGTCTTGACTTTGGGGTACATTTTATAGAGTGCCAAATATCACTGAACTTAGAGCAGAAACACTAGACAATGGCGTAACCAATAGAGACACAGCCTTTACAAACTTCTTGAAGTTTCCGTCAGCTGCTAACCGTAGCAGCGTCTCTGGTACTATGCTCAATGTAGGCTCGTGGGGCAATGTATGGGCTAGCTCGGTAGATGGTTCTTTTTCGCATTTTCTGGACTTTGGTTCAGGTGCTTCAGACTGGAACTACGGCTTTCGTGCCAATGGTCTATCGGTACGCTGTCTGAGGGATTAGACAGTATAGAGGGTGGATTTTTTAGCCCACCTTTAAAAGATTGATGTGGAAATATAGGTTACTGTCACTTTACCTTTTTATAACACTACGAACTATCCTTCATTTTGTTTCTTTTACACTTCTTAATACCTTTACTTTTTACGCTATAATGAACCTATCTAAAATATATTGAAATGAGTAAATACTAATGTCTCCCTTTGCTATACAAATTACCAATGGATGTCTCATCCCAGATATCGAACAAGAAGACCAAAATAGCTTTCAAGCTTTACAAAAACTAGGTGCTATTGAAGAACTAGATGGGCTTTGGAAATTACATTCACTTTATCGTGTAGGACGAATTTATATTGCAAATGGAGGGAAGGGTTATGTGGAAGCTTCTTTTAAAGAACAAAAAAGATTTACTGATTGAACCTGACCATTTAGCGGAGAGTAAACATGGTGATGTGGTCGTGGTGAAGCGTATTATTGCTAGACGTGGACGTGCCAGTGCTGTGGTGAAGTTGGTCATAGATAAAGCACACCTTTTTACGATTGCTTATACCTCACGAGATGGTGAAGGTCATTTTAGTATCATTAATATTCGTACAGGTGAACCTACACATGCTGTGATGGAAGGTATGGATTTAAAAGCTTTTAAGATAGGTACGGTATTTAAAGTGGATGTAGAAGATGAACAAGTACTTGAAATTTTGGGTAATTTAGATGATGCGAAAGTGGATGAAAAGATTTCTTTGGCACTGTATCATAGAGAAGATACTTTTCCCCCTGAGTGTATTAATGATGCCCTAGAAGTAGAAGCTATAGTTAATAAAGCAGAACATCCCCAGCGTATAGACCTTAGCAATTTAGACTTTTGTACGATTGACCCTGTATCAGCCAAAGATTTTGATGATGCTATTTATTTTGATAGGCAAAGTTATAGCTTGTATGTGGCTATTGCTGATGTAAGTCATTATGTGCCGTATTTTACACCCATTGATAAAGAAGCCAAGAAAAGAGGGTTTACAACCTACTTACCTCATAAATCTTTTCCTATGCTTCCTCGTGAACTAAGTGAAGGTATTTGTTCATTGAAGCCTCGTGTAGATAGATTGGCATTTGTGGTAAAGATTGAGCTTGATAGGGTAACATTAAAGCCTATAAAAGAGCATTTCTTTGAAGCGATTATTCATTCTAAACACCGTTTTAATTATGATGATATAGATAAGATTATTACTAATAAAGGCAAAGACTCTACAGGAAAAGTCAAAGATATAGTAGCATATATTTTACCTCTATATGAAATAACACGTGCCTTATCCCAAGCACGATTAGTACATGGCTTTGATTTTAGGTCAGAAGAGACCAAGCTTAATATTGATAAAAACCATTTATTAAAAGCTACAGAAATAGAAACAGGTACTCCTGCACACTCTTTGATTGAAGAATGTATGCTTTTGGCAAATCAAGCATCTGCAAAACGTTTTACAGGGGAGGGAGATGGGATATTTCGTATTCATGAGCCTCCACAACTTTCTCGTATTGAACAACTGTTGAGTGAATTGGCAATGATAGGACTGTATATTCAAGAGTATAAGGATGCACCTTCTTTGATTCGTGCTATTCAAAATGAAGCAGAAAAGATAGGATTAAGTGCAGAAGTAGATGCTATGGTGATTAAGTCTTTGAGACAAGCGTCTTATATGGCAGAAAATGTGGGGCATTTTGGCTTAGGGTTTAGTCACTATAGTCATTTTACTTCACCTATACGTCGTTATTCTGATTTGATTTTACATCGTTTGATTAAAACACAACTCACGCAGGATGAAGAAGAAGCAGGATATTTATTACGCAATATTGAACCTCTGTGTGCGAGGGTTTCCGAACTCGAACGTGAAGCTACCAAGGCCGAATGGGACTTTAGAGACCGTAAGTTCGCACGTTGGGCAAAGACGCATAAAGGTGAAGTATTTGAAGCAGAAGTCATCGAAGCAGGAGAATCTGCCAAGGCAAAGCTATTAGGAGATATTAAAGGGGTCATAGTAAACCTTATGGGCAAAAATGTGATGCTCTTTGATAGGATAGAGGTTCAAATTACTGAGGTCAATATTGCACAAGCTATTATTATGAGTGAACTACTACAAAAATTAGATAAAGATGAGATGGAGCTGTAGGCTTATGTATGAAAAAGAGTTTAAACAACGTTTAAGGCAGAGCTATCCACAAGCTATCCTATTATATGGTGAAAACAGTTATTTGATAGATGTGTATATTACTAAATACAGAGATTACACACAAGCCAAAGAAGGTATGTTGACATTGTATTATGAGGAATGGAACTTTGAACGGGCAAAAGGGTTTTTGTCTCAGTCTTCATTGTTTGGGGGTAGTAACCTTCTTGTTGTCAAATCAGATAAAAAAATACCTAAAAAAGAATTAGAACTATTAATTGGACTAGGACAAAAAAATAGTGATAATTATTTTATCTATAGTTATATGGGTTTGGCCAAAGATGCTAAAAGTATGCAATCGGCTTTTAGTGAAAAAAAAGGTGGAATATGGGTACGGTTTTTTGAGCCTAATACTTCAGATGCAGTGGCTATTCTACAGCAAAAATCTCAAGAGATAGGTTTGGATATTGACCATTATGCCTTACAGCATTTAATCCTTGTACTCAATAACAATATAGCCCTTTGTGCCAATGAATTGGATAAACTGGCTATCCTTGGTAGCAAAGTGACAGGCAAAGATATTGATAGGTTAGTCTATGCTACAGCACCTTTAGCTACAGAGTATTTACTCATAGACCTTTTTAATAAAAAACCTATACTCAATACCATTGGACAATTGTTAGCATTGGGAGAAGATGAATTATCATTATTACGCTCTACACAATATTTCCTCAATCAAATATTTTTATTTCATGCGTATATTAAATTACATGGTCATGTAGATTCTCTAGCGATTTTGGGTTATAAACTACCTAAGCACATAGAAGAAAAAAAAGCCCAACTGGCATTGAGAGTGAATTCTGTTTCTTTATTGAAGATGTATGAACATTTGCTAGAAAGTGAATTATTGATAAAGCAATCATCTGCTACACAAAAAGAAGTACTCATTTATAGTATGTTGATAAAGTTACAGGAATATATTTAAAAGTAGGGTAAAAAATAGTGAGAAGTATAAAGAAAGCTAACGATACTTACCCCAAAGGGTAAGTATCGTCAAGAAAGAGAGGCTCAACGGTTAGTTGAACATTTCTCTCATTACGCCACCAAACCACTCTCTAGTAGCAATAGCTGTACCTTGTGATCTAAATTTACCGTTCCCATCTTTAGGCTTAGGAACTGCACCTTTACCTTTAAGTACACCAGACTTGTCTGCTGAGAATGTATGTGTTACCATAATCGCTTCTTCAGGTTTACCACCTACCATTGAGAAACATACATTTGCTGCTTTAGCTGGAAGACCTGCTATTGGATCATTGACTGTACCATTAAGTTGTGCAATGATTTGTCCTGTAGCTCTGTGTGAACCCCAGATAGCAGTTTGTCCTGATGGTGGGATTTTGTGAGTAACAGCATCACCAATAACATATACGTTTGCATCTGTTTTAGATCTGAAGCTATAACCATCCATAAGTGCATAACCTGCACCATTGTGCTCAATATCTGCCATTGCGATAACTGGTGAACATTTATTGATAGGAATAAGGTTACATACTTCATACTTTTCAGTTTTAACAGTACCTTTTTCATCATCAATATTTGCATATTCAGTATACGTAATAGTTTTTGCTTGAGGATCTACATCAGTAACTTCTGTAAGACCTTTGTATTCAATAATGTCTGCAAATAAGTCTTTCCATGATTCTTTAAATGCTTTACCTTTTGCAAATTTACCACCTCTAGTATCAAGAACAACAACTTTTCCTTTGATACCTTCGTTTTTGATGTAGTTAGCAATCATTGCTGCTCTCTCATAAGGTGCTGGAGGACATCTAAATTTACCTTTTGCTGGTGGTACAATAAATACTGTTCCATCATCCATATCTTGAAGTTGTCTTTTAAGTGCTACATGCTCATTACCTGGCATAAGTGCTGCTGGACAAGCTGCTGCTACATGAGCAATTTTTTCTCTTGACCATGTTGGAAATTGTTTTTCGTAATCATAAGCAATACCTGGAGAAAGTACAAGAATATCATAAGAAACTGCACCAGCTGTTGAAGTATGTACTTCTTTGGCTTTTCTATCAATTGAAACTACTTCAGAGTTTACAAATGTATAACCATATTTTGTTGCTGGTTGACCATAGTCCCCCACGAACATACTAAGAGACATATCATCAAGTCCACCAAGAAGACCATTAGACAATGGACAAGCCATATGCATACTTCTTTTTTCGATGAGTGTTACTTCAATTGTTTTGTCTTGCTTTCTAAGTGCTTTAGCCATAGTAAGTCCACCGAAACCTGCTCCGATAATTACTACTGATCTACCACTTGCTTTCTTAGCTACTTCTTTTGTGGCTGCTGCCTCAGTTGCTACTGCCATGCTTGGCATTACTGCTGCTGCTGCTGCAACACCTGCAATCTTAAATGTATCTCTTCTATTCATTGCCATAATATCTCCTAGTTTAAGTATTGTTTTTTTAATCTCTCTATATAAAATAAAGTAATTAAATTATGTCAGATTTTTATAGTTATCTAGCTTATTATAAGAAAAAATAGGATTTATTTTGTATATGTGTCAAAAATATACAATAAATATTTATTTAGTTTATATCAAGTTATAATAACTATAATTAAGTATATAAATTACGCAATAATCATTTGTGCGGTAAAGTCTTTAAGCTTTTGTACTTTTGCTGATTCTTTGACCAACTTCTTCGCACCTTTTCTTCCATATTCAGCTTTGTGGTCTTGTTTGAAAGCAGCAAAGAAATCTTGGAACTTATCAGGTCCTAGTACTGCGACTGCCCAAATATTATCATCTTTATCAATTTCGAGGATGATAGCAGGAACGGCTTGTGTCGCTGGTCCACCAACAACTTTTCCACCTTCTTTGGGTTCAAAAGCAGAAAGGTGAGAAGTACATACCATTACGCCACCTTTGGAATAAGACATCGTTTTGCCTTTTTCATCTACATAGTTAAACATGGACATAGATTTTTGTGGGTGCGTTAAGGAGTGAGGACAGATAGCTGAATACGCAACGATAGTACTGTTAGCTCCATGACCACCTTTATATATATACTCTGTACCATCATCGGCTGTGAGTTTGACATCTTTTTTGGTAGCTGTGGCGAGGTCTACGAGTAGTGCAGGTGTAGCTGCATGAGGATAATTGAAAACATAGGCTTCTTCTTTTACTAGTGTAGAAGCTTTAAGTGGGTTTCCTTCTGTATCTTTGAGTTGTACTTTTTCATACGTTTTAAATAATGCTCCGTCTTCTGCACGAAGTTCTTGCGTGATAAGTGAAGGGGCTACGGCTACTGCCAGTGCTGATGTTGCTGAGACTTTTAAGAAGTTTCTTCTTTCCATAATTTATAATCCTTTAGGTTAAGTTAATCAAATGGTACAGAATAATTAATTAATCTTAAGGGTTTTATGCAAAAAAACCTATAAATAATTTTATAATGTGCGATTAAGAGTCATTACTGTAAAATACTGCTTCCAAAATTCTTGCTCAATTGGGCTATTAAACCAGAAGGAAACAATATGACTTGTTATGAAACATTATTTGTAGTTAAACCTACATTAACAGACGAAGAGACTGCAGCAGAGATTGCAAAAATTAAAGAGATTCTTACTAGAGAAGGTGCTGAACTTCTAGCAACGGATGATATGGGTATGAGAAAACTTGCCTATGAAGTAGAAAAGAATGCTAGAGGTTACTATAGTGTATTATTTTATAAAGCGGAAGGTACATTTATTACAGAGCTTGAAAGAAATCTTAAAATTAATGAAGAAGTCATCAAGTTTTTGACTGTAAAATATTCAAAAAATAAAGAACTTATACAATTTAATAAACTTGTAGAATCAGCAAATAGAAAATCTGCTATTGCTGAAGCGAAACCTGAAGTAGAAGTTGTAGCTGAAGTAGCTGAAGCAGTAGTAGTAGAAACAGAAACACCAGTCGTAGAAACGGTTACTGAAGTAGTAACTGAAACAACACAAGCATAATTTAATCACGTAACAAGGGAGCAACTTTATGTACAATAAAATTATTTTAGCAGGAAACCTCACAAGAGATATTGAGATTAAATATACACAAAGTGGTACAGCTATTGGCAATACAGCCATTGCTACATCGCGTAAGTTTAAATCTCAAATGGGTGAACAAAAAGAGGAAGTACTTTTTGTAGATATTACCTTTTTTGGTAGAACTGCTGAAGTGGCAAATCAGTATTTACGTAAAGGGTCCAAGGTATTGGTCGATGGCAGGTTAAAGCTTGACCAATGGACTGCACAAGATGGCAGTAAGAGAAGTAAGCACTCCGTTACAGTAGAGAGTTTACAAATGCTTGATAACAAAGGGACAAATCCTGCTGATGCTCAAATGGGCAACAACGGATATGGTCAAGAAGCA
Organism: Sulfurovum sp.; assembly: GCA_030949325.1. GTDB lineage: Bacteria > Campylobacterota > Campylobacteria > Campylobacterales > Sulfurovaceae > Sulfurovum. The sequence continues at coordinate 76,208 of JAUZSQ010000084.1, read as the reverse complement.
CCCAATACCTATAACGCACCAGCACAAAATGCTCCTGCTTCACAAAATAGTTATAGTCAACCTCAGGCACAGCCTCAATCTCAAGCAGCTACTAGGCAACCAGCACCTATGCCAGAGATTGATATTGATGAGGATGAGATTCCTTTTTAGGGGATACGAACAGTGTTTAGCGAGTGGGTAATCTAAGATTACCCTATATCATTTAAAAGTATAGTCCATGAATATATGGATTATCTAACCAAAAGGAATACAGATGGCAGAAAGAAGAAAGTTTAAAAAAAGATTTTGTAAATATTGTGAACAAAAAGTTGAATTTATTGATTATAAAGACTTAGGAGGTCTTAAATTTTCACTTAGTGAAAGATTTAAAATCATGCCAAGAAGATTGACAGGTAACTGTAAACGTCACCAAGAGCTTGTCACTGTAGCAATCAAAAGAGCAAGACAAACAGCACTTATTCCGTATATCGTAGATAGAAAGAATGTCATTGAAAACCCTTTTGAAAACGTAAGATAGATACACTCAGCAGAGGGGCTTAATAGCCCATCTGCATATTATCCACCTCTCCCCAAGACATACTTTTTTTGGCATTTTCTTTAGATGTTAAAATATGGTCAATATACCTTGCAAATACATCCGTCTCAATATTTAAACTCGTACCAACTTCATAATCTCTCATCAAAGTATTTTCTAAGGTATGAGGAATAATAGTAAGTCTGAAAGTTTCTAAACTCACATCATTGACGGTGAGGGAGATACCATCAATCGTGATAGAACCTTTGGGAATAATATGAGGAATAAACCTTTTTTCTACTTTGATGACAAAGTCTGTAGCATTTTCTCCCTCATTTATTTCAACTACTACCCCCACACAATCAACATGCCCTTGGACAATATGCCCCTCAAACCTATCTCCCATCATCATTGCAGGTTCAATATGTACCTCTCCTGAGATTTTACTCTCATCAATAATAGAACGCGTCTCATCGGCAAGTTCTAGTGAAAACCCCTCATCAGAAGTCCTAATGACTGTCAAACAAACGCCATTAATAGCAATAGAATCTCCTAATTTGGCTTTGTGTTTGGCTTGAATACTCAATATATTATTCTCATAGCTTTTGACTTTGGCTATTTCTCTTATTAGTCCTGTGAACATGGGGTTTCCTTGTATAAAAAATCTTTAGAATGGATGCGTATAAGATGTATTATATCGTAAATGATTTTATCATGCGTACCCCAAGAGTATTTAGAAGGGCTATTCAAAGAAGTGGAAATTTTACTCATTCCCAATGCTCCTGCGTGGGAATGGATACGAGAGTTTATGGAGCTTACTCTATGGATTTCAATTTGTACCAAGCGCAACAACTACTTTGAGATGTATGCTCAATAACTTTAGCTATAATGCCCATAATTTAGCGTTGTGTAAGGAATAGATATGAACTATGATGTAATTGTTATCGGTGGTGGTCATGCAGGGATAGAGGCTTCTTTGGCTTCGGCTCGGATGGGAGTGAAGACATTGCTTATGACTATCTTGGTAGAACAGATAGGGGCTAGTTCTTGTAATCCTGCTATTGGTGGACTTGCCAAAGGACATTTGGTGCGTGAGATAGATGCATTGGGTGGAGAAATGGGGATATGTACAGACAAAACGGGCATACAGTTTAGAACACTCAATGCTTCCAAAGGTCCCGCTGTACGAGGGACACGCGCACAAATTGATATGGATGCGTATCGTTTGTATATGCGTAATGTGGTACTCAATACTCCCCATCTTGATGTCAAGCAAGAGATAGCCGATGGACTGATGATTGAAGATAATATCGTCCACGGAGTGACTACGCAATTGGGCAATCATTATAAAGCTCCCAAGGTCATTATTACAGCAGGGACATTTCTCAATGGGCTGATTCATATTGGAGATAAAAAGCAAGTCGCAGGGCGACAAGGTGAGTTTGCTTCTATTGAATTGGCTGAGTATATGAAAGGCTTGGGTATAGAAATAGGGAGGCTAAAGACGGGTACTTGTGCGAGGATAGATGCCAAATCGGTCGATACTTCGGTCATGGAAAAACAAGCAGGAGATATTCCAGCACCTCCTTTTTCATTTCGTACGGATAAAAGTACGTTTAATCCCACACAATTGCCTTGTTATGTGACTTATACTAATGAAGAGACACATGAGATTATAGAATCTAATTTTTATCGTGCACCGATGTTTTCAGGTCAGATAGAAGGCACAGGTCCACGTTATTGTCCTAGTATTGAAGACAAGGTTAGCCGTTTTAGGGACAGACCACGACATCAAATATTTGTAGAACCTCAGACAATGGATGAGACAGAATATTATGTCAATGGTATGAGTACTTCTTTGCCTATTGATGTACAATTAGAGATGATACAATCGGTCAAAGGTATGGAAAATGCGAAGATTGTACGTTATGGTTATGCCATTGAGTATGATTATGTACAGCCTACGGAGCTAAAGCATACTTTGGAGACCAAAAAGATAGAGGGATTATATACAGCAGGACAGATTAATGGAACGACAGGCTATGAAGAAGCAGCAGCACAAGGGCTGATGGCAGGGATTAATGCAGCACTGAATATACAAAATAAAGCCCCTCTGATTCTAAGACGAGATGAAGCTTATATTGGTGTATTGATTGATGATTTGGTCACGAAGGGTACGAAAGAGCCGTACCGTATGTTTACCTCTCGTGCTGAGTATAGACTTTTGTTGCGTGAAGACAATGCCGATATGAGACTCTCTAGGTATGGACATAGCTTAGGGCTTTTGGATGACGCATATATGCTAAAGTTTGAAGCAAAAAAGGAAGCGTTGGAAGAGGCTATAGCCTTTTTGGCTTCTCATTATGTCACACCGACGAAAGATTTTTTAGCCAAGTTAGCCTCTATTGGGGCAGTAAAAATCAATGAAAAAACCCGATGGATGGATGTGATAGGACGTGGGGAGTTTGACCGAGAGAAGCTTAGGACACTTTTGCCAGATTTTGATAAATATGAGGATGAGGTCATTATCCAAATCCTTGTAGAAGCAAAATATAGCAGATACATAGAAAAGCAACAAGCCCAAATATTGCAAATGGAAGATATGTTAAAGATTAAAATCCCCATAGATTTTGTCTATCATAATATCTCAGGTCTTAGCAATGAAGTGATAGAAAAATTAGGTAAAGCCACACCACCTACACTTTTTGCTGCCTCACAAATATCAGGAGTCACGCCTGTAGCCTTGGATATTGTACATGTGCATATCAAAATGCGACAACGTGCTACACAAGCCAATAAAGCATAATAATTTAACCGTTAAATAGCATATTTTAACCTTTTTTAGCCTATAATAGTTCATTATAATTTAAAAAATTAGAAGGAATACATTTATGGAAAAAAAACGTAGAGACTTTATGGGTCTTAGTTTAGGACTCTTTACTGCTGCAGGTGGCGTGGGGGCTTTGTATGCAATGAAACGTACATGGGACCCTTTACCTTCAGTCCAAGCTGCTGGATTTAGTACTATTGATTTAGCACTTGCTAAGCCCAATGAATTGCTAGTCGAAAAATGGAGAGGGAAACCTATCTTTATCTTGAAAAAAACACCAGAAATGGAAACACACAAAAGAGATATTATCGTAGGTGGAGAGAGATATCATGTGTCCATAGGACTTTGTACGCACTTAGGATGTATTCCTGCCTACAAAAAAGATACCAAAACCTTTTTCTGTGCTTGTCATGGAGGGGTCTTTGATATCTCAGGTATCCAAACCCCAGGGCTTCCACCACCAAGTCCACTAGAAATACCACCTTTTAAAATTGAAGGAACAACGCTTGTACTTGGAGAAGAAGGTCCAGAGTATTTACAAATGAAGACTGATGGTCTAACGGTTTAAGGGGATAGAGATGGCACATTTTGATAAAAATGCAAAACCTTTTAGCAATAAATGGTTAGATGAACGTATAGCAATTAATACCCTAAAAAGAGTACTCAATACAGAGTATTGGATTCCTAAAGATATTAACTTCTTGTGGGCGATGGGTATGGTTTTAGCAGCAACTTTTGGCTTACTTGTTATTTCAGGTATCTTTTTACTTATGTATTACAAACCAGATACCAATTTGGCTTTTGATTCAGTCAACTATACGATTATGGCTGAAGTTGGCTATGGTTGGTTATGGAGACATATTCATGGAGTAGGTGCATCTATAGTCTTTTTGATTATCTATATTCACATGTTTACAGGTATCTATTATGGCTCATACAAGCAAGGTAGAGAGCTTATTTGGCTTTCTGGTATGGGGCTGTTTGTAGCCTTTTCTGCTGAAGCCTTTTCTGGATATATGCTACCATGGGGACAAATGTCTTATTGGGCAGGAATGGTTATTACCAATCTCTTTTCTGGTGGTTCATTAGAAGCCTATGGTTTAGTCGAATGGATTAGAGGAGATTATGTCCCTGGAGATGCTTTTTTAACACGTTTCTTTATGTTACATGTTTTGCTTATTCCTTTGGTTATTATTGGATTGATTGTACTACACTTTGGAACACTAAGATTACCACATGTAAATAACCAAGAGGGTGCCGAGATTGATTTTGTAGAAGCTGGAGAACTTTGGAAAGCAGGGAAAAGAAAAGAATCTAAAGTCATTCCTTTCTCTCCTGTATTTTTGTCCAAAGATATCTTTGTGATGGGTGTGTATTTTATCTTGTTCTTTTATTTGGTATTTTATCACTTTGATTTTGCTATGGACCCTGTGAATTTTGACCCAGCAGATGGACTCAAAACCCCTGCACATATTTACCCTGAGTGGTATTTCTTGTGGTCTTACGAAATATTACGTCCCTTTGGTAAAGATGTAGGACTTATTGCTTTTGCTATTGCACAAGTTGCCTTTGTGTTCTTGCCATTTATTGACAGAAGCCCCAATGTTGCACCTGCACACAAAAGAGGTTTATTTCAAATATGGTTTTGGGTACTTATCATTGATTTGATAGTCCTTACAGCTATGGGTAAATTGCCACCAACAGACCCTGTGTTTGCTATTGTAGGATTGATTTCAGCCTGTCTCTTCTTAGCGATGGGACCTATTCTCTTTATTATCACGATATTTGAGAAAAAATTAGAGAAAGGAGAATAAGATGTATAGAGAGTTAAAAGTATTAGCCGTTGTCGTTTTCTTTTCACTGTTGACCTATTATTTAGTAGAGCCTTATGCCCATCATGAAATGCACAAAAAAGTCGATGCCAATGGCACGGAACTTGTGATTGAAAGTCATGGGTTTACTTATGATGGTAGAGATGATATTGCTGAAGCTAAGCGTTCAGGTAATGAAACATTAGTCGCTACAAAAATAGATTTTTGGAAAGATGTAGTAGAAATCTCTAAGCTTGAAGGTGATGTCACAACAGGTGAAGCAGTGTTTGCTAACTGTGCAGGATGTCACAATGGGATGAGTATGAATATGGGTGGTGTTATCGTACCCAACCTTGACCATGCAGGTAGGATTTATGACAAAAACTACCTAATTGCATTGATTAAAGACCCTGCGATGGCATCCAATGTTGACCATAAATATGCAGATACTTCGATGCATCCTATGGGTTCTATCAAGTTTACGGTTTCTGATAATCAACAGATTGCAGATGTTGTAGCCTATATGTTAGAGAAAAAAGCAGAGGAAGTCACACCTAAAGAGGCGTATGAAGAAGCCTGTGTAAGATGTCATGCCTTGCGTTATAAAAAGATGACACAATTAGGTGACACACCAACCTTTAAGCACAAAAAAGATGCACTCGCTCACGAGATTAAAGTCATTGAAGAACAAGAGAAAGTACAAGCCTATATGGGTAACTTACCTCCTGATTTATCTATGATTATTAGAGCAAGGTCAGCACACTTTTTAGAGACTTTTGTAGCCAATCCTCAAGGACAACTCCCAGGTACCTCTATGCCTAGAGTAGGTCTGAGTCAAGAAGGATATGATAAAGTCAAAGCATACCTGACAGAAGCAGGAGACCCTAGTAAAAAAGCCAGAGAAGAACTGGGACCATGGGTTATTGGTTTCTTTATTATCTTTACTATCCTAGCCTACTTATGGAAAAAGAGCATGTGGAGAGATTTACACTAAGTTCTTTATATTTTAATAGTCCTTTTCCTAGGACTATTATTGATTCAAGTCAAATATATTATAGGAAAAATTATTATGAAAATCACTACCATCTTCTTATTTGCTACAGCATTATTTTCTTACTGGCTGTACCTACACTAGCTATGAGTATGTTGCACCTACTTCCCAAAGGGGTTACCTCTGTGTCAATGAATGTAACTATGATAGACAAGTTTGTATCGCAGATAAAGAAAAAGCCAATCAAAACCTAAGAATGTCCTACCAAAGAGATATGCATTATTATAAACGATGTCAGGAAGAGAACCCTAAAAAGTCTAGTTCTTATTGCCAAAAACCCTATAGAGAATATGCCGAAGGCTTTAATTGTGAAGGTATTTATGATGCTTGTTTCAAAACTTGTGGAGGAAAGATTATTGCTGTGGAGAAAGAACTTTAGTCTTTCCTTTATTTGAGAAATAATTTTTTGTAAATTAGCCATTTTTTATCTACATTTAGATACCCTAATAAAATATTAAAAATTATACATAGGATTTTAAATGCTTATAGATGGACATGGACGCACAGTCAATTATCTTCGTATTTCAGTAACAGAACGCTGTAATTTTAGATGTCAATATTGTATGCCTGAAAAACCTTTTTCATGGGTACCCAAAGAAAATCTTCTCACTTTTGAAGAACTCTTCTTATTTGTCAAAATTGCCATAGATGGAGGAGTGAATAAAATACGCCTTACAGGTGGAGAACCTCTTTTACGCGAAGACTTAGATAGCTTTATCAAGATGATTTGATGGCTACAAAGAAGGCTTAGATTTAGCACTTACTACCAATGCCTACTTACTTGCCGAAGCTGCCCAACGCCTCAAAGATGCTGGACTCAAACGCCTCAATATTTCACTAGATTCACTTCACGCCGATGTGGCTGCCAAAATCGCAGGGAAAAATGTCTTAGCCAAAGTCTTCAAAGGCATAGACAAAGCGTTGGAAGTAGGACTCAAAGTCAAAATAAACATGGTACCACTCAAAGGGATTAATGCAGATGAGATTTTAGAGATTATGGATTTCTGTGCAGAACGTGATATGAAAGTACGCTTCATAGAATACATGGAAAATTCCTATGCCGACCAAAGCCTTGAAGGTATGCACGGCAAAGAGATACTCGAAAAAGTCAGAGAAAAATATACCATTACCTCCCTTGGAAGAGAAGGGGCTAGTCCTTCGTTCAATTATCGTATCGAAGAGACAGGATATGAATTCGGACTCATCGACCCACACAAGCACGACTTTTGTGACAACTGTAACCGTATCCGACTCACAGCCGAAGGAAACCTAATCCCTTGTCTGTACTTCGATGAAGCCCTAAGCATCGCAGAGAGCGTCAAAGCAGGAGACATAGAAGGTGCATCAAAAATCTTAGCCCAAGTCCTCAAAGACAAACCCAAAGAGAACCGTTGGACAGATGAAGAAGTAGAAGATAGAGAGGTTTCTAAAAGGGCTTTTTATGAGACTGGTGGGTGATAACAATGAATAGTACATTATCAGAATTTAAAGATTATCCTATAAAGGACTTTTTGACTTGGAATGAACAAGGTGGATTAAATATAAGTCCAAAATTTCAAAGAAATTCAGTGTGGAATACACAAGCAAAGTCATATTTAATAGATACGATTCTAAGAGGCTTACCTATACCTCCTATATTTTTAAAAGAATATATAGATAGAGAAACAAAAGAAACGATTAGAGAAGTGATTGATGGACAGCAAAGGCTTACTGCCATTATTACCTTTTATCAAAATCATTATAAAATAATGAAAAATCATAATAAGGAATTTGGGAATTTAACTTATGAAGAACTTGATGATGATACACAAATAAATTTTTTAGGTTTTAACATACCTATCGTTTTAGTAAAAACAGAAAATGATTCAATTGTCTATGATATGTTTGCAAGATTAAATACTAATAATATGATTTTAAATAGACAAGAGATAAGAAATGCTAAATATTGGGGTGAATTTAAAATATTTGCAAATAAAATAGCAACTAAATATAGAAACTTTTTTATTAACTCTAAAACCTTTTCAGATAAGCAAATCATAAGAATGGTTGATATTGAATTGATTAATTCTTTTATAGTTGTTATATTGGATGGTATTATTGCCGAAACACCAACCAAAATTGATACTTATTATAGTAAATATGATAAGACTTTTGATGAAATTGATGAAGTAGAATCAAAATTATATTTAATATTGTCCATAATAGAACAACTTTTTGAAATACCAACATATTCAATTAATTTCTTTCATACAAAGGTATCTATATATACCTTATTTACAGCATTATATTATCTTATTTATGGAGAAGGTGATTTTCAAGAATTTAATATTTTAAATGAAAATGAGATAATAGATAGTGATGGAAATATAAAACAAGAAATAATCAAAAAAATAATAATACGATTAGAAAACTTTGAATCAACAATAATGAGAACCAAAGAGGGAGAACTTGAAGGAGAAGAGTATAAAAAATATAAACTATTCTTGGATTATCACAGAACAAGAACCACCTCAAAAAAGAGAGAACAAGTAGAGTGACTTTTTTATTAAATGATTTGATAAAGATATAAGTATGAGTGTAAATAATGATGAGTTAATTGCAAAAATTGAAGAATGGAAAGAGGAAATATCTGATAATAACAAACATATTCATTTTGCTTTATTAGAAATTTTCATTGAATTTGAAAAGTTTTTAACAAAAGCTTTTATTACTTATTCTTTAGGAGGAGAAGGGAAAAATAGTTTTTCTCCTGATTTAAGAATCACTTTTGAGAATGAAGAACATTTAGAAGGCTTTTTAAAGTGTGATAAACAATATATAGATTATTTAAAAAAAATTCAAGAGATTAAAGGATTTATTTTTAGGGAAGATATATGTCCTTTTAAGAAAATATTTTCAGAAGCAAAATTTATAACATTATTCAAAGAGATACAAATCTTAAGAAATTTTATTGCTCATCAAAGTAAAGAGTCAAAAGATAAATATCAAAATAAAGTTTTAAGACCTATAGGAATAAATCAATATATAAAAGTTACAACTTTTTTACTTAGAAGAAATAGACAACAGAATATATCTTATTATTCAATTTATATTAATGCTATAAAATTTTATTCTGAAATTATTTGTGATCCCAAGGAGTAATTAAATGTTCTACCTAAGCGAACAATTTTTCTCCATTCAAGGAGAGGGTAAGTATGCAGGAGTACCTTCGTACTTTTTACGCACAGGGGGATGTAATCTTACTTGTGCTGGTTTTGGGGCGAAGTATACTGTGGATGGGGTGCAGAAGCTCGGTTGTGATACGTATTTTGCAGTCGATTCTGCCTTTTCTTCTTCTTGGGAGAAGGTAGAAGATGCTTCTGTACTTATTGCTCACTTAGAAGAGGAATTTCAGACAATTGGGTACAAGCCTCAGCTAGTCATTACGGGGGGAGAGCCTTTGCTGTATTATAAAGATGAAGTTTTTTATGCTGTAGTTTCTTGGCTTGTGGCACAAGAGGTTCGTATTACTTTTGAGACCAATGGCACAGTAGAAATAGATTTTGAAGCCTATCCTCTGTATCAAAAAACCATTTTTGCGTTGTCTATCAAGCTGAGTAATTCAGAAGAGCCTTTGTCTCGGCGTATCAAGCCTAAAGCCATTGCCAATATTGTACATCATGCTTATGATAGCTTTTTTAAATTTACGATTGATAAGCACTTGACACAAACAACGGCATTAAAAGAGATAGATGAGATTACGTCTCTTTTTTATAGAAACAATATTTATTGTATGCCTGTAGGGGAGAGCCGTGAGACGATTTGGCATAATGATAGAGCAGTGTTTGAGTTTTGTATGAAGCATGGGTTTAATTATAGTGACAGGCTTCATATACGGGTTTTTGATACAACGCAAGGGGTCTAAAACTAAGTTTGTGAGTGTAAAATACCTAGGTAAGTATGATTTAAAAGGAAATAAATGCCATTAGTTGCTATGCCTAAAGAAATTGAAGGAATGAATAAGTCCGAAAAATTTATTGTTAATAAACTCAAACAGCTTTATATGGCAGAGCCAGAAACCTCTTATCTTTATTTAGAACCTAAAATCAAAAACTTAACACCTGACTTTATACTCATTGACCCTATTAGAGGAGTCATCATTATTGAAGTCAAGGCGTGGAGTATTGAGTATATTGATACAATAAATCAAAAAGAGGTACTATCCTCTAAAGGGGATCACCTAGAAAATCCTTTGTATAAAGCACGAAGATACTTCAATACACTCCAAGGTGTTTTTAAAGCGTATGATGACTTATTGGATGAAAATAATGACTTAAATATTCATTTACATTCTCTTATTATTTTTACCGAACTTAAAAAAGAAGAAGCCAAAACACATAATATAGAAAAGTTTTTTGACCATTATCCTGCAAGAGTAATCTATAAAGAAGGCTTCAATAAATTAAGTTTAGATAGTTTATTTAATCATGAGATAAAAGCGATAGACTCGACATTGGTTGATACGCTTAAAGTGGCTATTTTCCCTGAAATTAAAATTAGACAGAATAAATCTAAAAAAGATTCTTTTCTAGAGAAAAATTTTTAGCATTAGATATTGAACAAGAGAGATTTGCAAAGAGAATTCCTTTTGGACATTATATGATTACAGGGATTCCAGGAAGTGGAAAAACGGTAGTGCTTCTTTCTCGTGCTGTACATTTAGCCAAAATGTATCCTGATTGGAAGATACTCATTTTGACCTATAACAAAGCATTGACATCACAATTACAAGTCAAATTAAAGAGCATAAAAGAAGATTTGGAAGATTTAGATATTTTAATAGATAATATTGAGATAGCCACCTTTCATCAAAAGTCAAATGCTTTAAGTGCTTTGTCTCCACAAGATTATAAAAAGAATTCAGCAGAATTTTGGCAAGATATTTTACCTAATGATGCGATAAAAAATGCTAAACCAAGCTATGATGCTATTTTAGTCGATGAATACCAAGATTTTTATAACAATTGGTTTGAACTTATTTTAAAATTACTGATTGAGCATAAGGATAAAGAGGATAAACCCCATAAAAATCTTTTTTTAGCAGGAGATAGATTACAAAGTATTTATAATCCAAAAGATATAAATTGGAAAAAAGATATAGGTTTAGATATGAGAGGTCGTACCAAACTTTTAAAAACAAGCTATAGAGTGACCAATGAACATATTGATTTGGGGCTTTCTATATTATGCAAGGATACAAGTTACGCAAAAGAAGTAGAAGTTTTTTATGAACAAGCAAAAAATATTGTTCTAAAAAATATAAGTAAAAATTCAATAGAACTTTTAGAAGGTAATTATCAAGAAGTAGCTCAAAAATTTGAAAGTCTTTTAGTGGAGTATGAACCTAAAGATATTTTACTTCTTGCTTCCTCCTGGTATGGGGTGAATACTGTTAAAAAGTATTTATCTCATGAATTACAACAACAGGTAAACTCTTCCAAAGATATGGCAGTCAATAAAGCTACTTTTACGACCTACCATTCTGCTAAAGGGATTGAGGCTAAAGTAGCAATTGTGGTGGATATTGATAAAGTAAAAGAACGAAAGTTACTTTATGTGGCTTCCACAAGAGCTTCTTGTAAATTGATATTACATAGTCAAAATATCACCAATAGTGTCATAGGAAAAGAAGTATTGGAGATATTACAGCTCTAAGTTGTATCACTTCTCTTGACAGACTTTACACACACCATAGAGTTGCATAAGATGATTGGTCAGCTTAAATCCATTTTCTTTGGCAATGACATCTTGTAATTCTTCTATTTCTTTATTTTCAAACTCTACGATGGTATGACATATCTCACAAATAATATGGTCATGGTGAGGTTTGTTGGCTATTTCATACTTTTTGCCTTGTACGCCCAAAGAGATAGAACTTACGATGTCATTTTCTTCTAAGAGTGTTAAGGTGCGATAGACTGTGGCAATACCGATGCTGAGTTGGGGATACTCTTTTTTGATGAGTAGGTAGAGGTCTTCGGAGGTGAAGTGTTGGGTATTGGTGTAGAGTGTGTAGAGTACAATTTCTCTTTGGTTGGTAAATTTGAGTTTATTTTGTTTTAGTATATGTTTAAATGTAGCCAATAGTTCTTTGTAGGAGAGAGATACAATACTAGTCATAGAGACCCTTTTTGATAATAATAGTCATAGTATAGCCAAAAATTAGTCTATTGTCTCTTTGCCGAAGAGAGAGACTTTAGCTCTTTGACAGAAATATTCGTTACTATCGTGGATAGACTTTATGACTAAGGATAAGCGATGCTCATACGTAAACTTTTTAAATTTGAAAATGCCCATATTGTGCGTGATTGTACCACACAACGCTGTAGTGAAAATATTCATGGACACTCGTACAAAATTGAAGTTTTACTAGAATCCAATTATCTTGATGATGGACAAATGGTCTATGACTTTGGTTTAACCAAGCGTACGATTAAAGAACTTATTGATTCTTTTGACCATGCAATTACGCTGTGGAGCAAAGATGATATAGGATATATCCAAAGTATGAAAACCCATAGTAAAAGATGGATAGAATTGCCAGTATCTCCTTCGGCTGAACAGTTTTCTCGTGTTATTTATCTTATTGTAGAACGGGTGATTGCTTGTACGATTATGCAAAATGGTGAAAAAGATGTGAAGTTACATAGTATTATTGTACATGAAACAGAGACAGGCTATGCACAAGGGTTTGCCCAAGATGCACACTCTGTATTGATGGGGAAGATTGCCCTAGAAGATATAAAATTTTCTCCACAAATACAAAGTGAATGGTCAGATAGTGATGTATGGGAAAAGCTTTTGACCTTTACGGGGATGATTAATCCTCAATCTGTTTAGGCATAGTATCATTGATTATCTTCTAGGACGTGGATTAAACCCATAGTAGTCTTTTGCCATAGGGATATAATATCTATGGTCAAAAAGCCCACGTCCTCTGACTCTGTCTCTATAGCCATAATACCTATCATAGGCATAAAATCTATCTTCAAACTCATAGCCATGGCGATTGAAATAGCCATAATAAAAACCTTCATTGTCATAAAAAGAAGCCCTGTCATAACGGTAGGCTAATTCCCAACCTCTTTTACTATAGGGATAGCCTCTTTGTCTTATACTCTCTTGAGGGTAGTAGGCATTGGGGTGATAATTTTTACCATTTTGATAGCTATTACCCTGTTTACGTTGAAAGTCTTTTTGGTTTTTAAAATTTCTCTTGATGGTTTTATGTTTATTGTAACTACGATCCATTTGTTTGATTTGTTTGCTATTCATAGGGGTATGATTAGATGCTTGAAGTGTCAGAGTAAAACCTAGGCTGATGATAAGCGTGTAAAATAGTTTGTACATGTAAAATCCTTTATAATAATAAGAGGTATTATCTCATTTTTCCTTCGTGTATCACGGTGGTAAGTCCCAATAGCTTCCATCCTTGGAATCCACTTCTATAGTAGTAGAGTAGCTCTTTGGGATAGCCATGTTTGAGTAGCCCTGTAATGAGATGCTTGGATTGTTCACACCATACTCCATTACAAAATATAGCCAATTTCTTGGCTGTAGAAAAGTCCCATACTCCTGTCTCTTTGACAGTCATACCAAAGAGTTTGAATATCTCTAACATAGAGGCTTTAGTACTCCCCTTGACACGCGTAAAAGGCAGGTTCAGTGCTGAGGGTATGGTCTCAATGATATACCAATTGGGTAAACGTGCATCAATGAGTAGACCTGTTCCCTTAGGTACATCATGGCGGATAAATTCCAAGAGTTCAAGCTCAGCAATATTTTTGACATCCTTAGCCACAGAAGTAGGTTGAATACAAAAAGGAGGACAAGGACGTGAGGTTTTGGTAAAGTCATCGGTGAGTTTGTATGCAGGGTCTTGAATCCTTTTGACTTGGATTGCTTTTGTGCCATCGAATGCGTTGACATAGGGTATATCTTTGTTTATCTTGACAGTTATCTTTTCTATAGGTGTAGGTTCTGCGAAGAGTAGAACGGGGGCTAAGACTAGAATAGTGGATAAAATACGTATCATTTTTGACTCTCTTTTAGTTGGGGTACTCTTAATTTTTGACCAATAGATAAATCGGTACTCTTTTTCAAAACATCAGAATTTGCTTCAAAAATAAGTGTATATTTCATCGCATCTCCATAAATACGTTTGGCAATCTTGAAGAGGCTATCTCCACTTTTGACTGTAACATATCGCATTTCTTCTTTTCTTACCTCTGCTTCTACTTTGAGGGCTTTTGTATAGGTATTTTTTAGTGTCTTAGATGTTTTGATGAGTGTTGCTAATGTAGTAGATAGAGGGGTATGGCTAGTATTATGTTCAATAATGACTTTGTTAAAGGTGTCAATATCTTCTGCACTACTATGTGTATTACTGGCTTTAATACTATGAAGTAATAGTGTCTCCATAGGATGAGGTGCTGTGGTTTTTGTTTCAACTACTACTTCAACTTGAACTTCGACTTCTTCTTCAAGTGCTTCTCTTCTTCTTCAATTACTTTTTCTTCAATTACTTTTTCGTCAACTTCAACTTCAATTTTCTCAATGGCTTCAACCGTTTTTAGAGGAGTTGCTTTGGGTATCATCACTACTTTTGGTAATTCTAACACGGTTTCTATACTTTCTACTGTTTTGACAAGCACTACTTGAGAGAGGTTCTTGTCTGTAGATAGGTTTTCTTCTGTAGAGAGAGGCTCTTGGGGTATGACCTTGATGACTTGGGTGATAGTCTCTTTGATATCCATGGGTAATAGGGTCTCTATAGGATGGGTAATACTAGGTTGTGTTTGGGTATTTTCTTGCCATAAATAATAGCCTTGACCTACTAAAACCAATAATAGTACTACAAGAAATATGGTTTTTTTGGAGCTACTAACCTTTTTTTCTTGGGATAAGAGGGTACTTTGTCTTAAGTTAGTATTGGTTTGTGCTAAATAATCTTGGTAATAATCATTGGACATTAATGCGTTCCTTTGTTCGTAGGTACTTCTTTGGGGTAGGCATAGATTAAGCCTAATATACTCCAGTATTGCATACCTCCTCGATAGTAAATAATCTTTTCTTTGGGGTAGCCAAGTGTGACAAGTGCTTCTATATGTAAGGTAGCTTGTGGACACCATGGACCATTATCAAAAATGAGTAAATCTTTAGCTTGTGAAAAATCCAAGGTATCTGTATCATGGAGAATACCTAAGCGTTCTAATGTAGCATTATTGTCCATAGCCGAGATAGAAGGAAAAGGTATATTAATTGCCGCAGGGATACTCGACTGATAAAACCACGATTCTAGTCTTGCATCAATGAGTAAGGCACCTTTTTTGAGCTTATGTTGAATAAAATCAAAGACTTCAAGTTCGGAGATAGTTTCAATCCCCTCCATCATGCTATAAGGTTGTATCTCAAAAGGTGGAGAGAGCCGTGAAGTGAGGGTGTATTCATTGCGAAGCTTGTGGTTACTGTCTTGCATACGAGAGATATGTATCTTCTTACCATCAAGTGTCATATCAATAGCAGGAAGTGTGGGGGTAAGGTTGACTTGATTGGCTTGTGCAAGAAGGACAAGGACAAAGAAGAGAGAAAAATATTTTATCATGGTTGTATATACACCTTATATTCATTTTGAGCTAAAAGAATAGTAGTATATACTACTTTGACTTATGGTTATACCCTAAGGGTTGAAATCAAGCCCTAATTAGAGTTATACTATAATATATCTACTTAATATGGAGGGAAAGGACATGATACATATTTTATTAATCAACACAAACCCTGTAGTCTCGAATCTATTTACCTTGTGTATAAAGTCAACAACGATGAGGTTAGATGAGGTTACTTTTGTAGAGGGGTCTATTGATGATAGTTATGATATCGTCTTTGTAGATGAAGCCTTAGGTAATACAAAACTATATAAAGCCTTAGAAAAGCAAGAATCGATACAAAAAATATGCCTTTCTTATAAGAGTAAAGAAGTCAAAGGTTTTGATAAGACCATACAAAAACCTTTTTTACCTTTGCAAGTGACAGAGCTTTTAGACAAAGTTACGCAGAAGAAGAATGCACTCAATGTCTTAAATATAGAAGAGATAGAAACCATTAAGTACTTACTTGATATGGAAATACAAGAAGAAAAACCAAGTAAGAAATCTAGGGATAAAGTACTTAAAAAGTCTGTAAAAAAAGCACTCAAAAGAATGACAAAGCAACAACAAAATGCATTCTTTAAAGGTAAGACGATAGCCTTAGACATTAAGCTAGAGGAGTAATATAGATGAAAAAAGGGGCAATTCTACTCTTGTCAGGTCCTAGTGGAGCAGGGAAGAGTACACTGATTCAAGGTGCATCTGATGCTATTGGAGACTATTACTTTTCGATTTCGACCACGACACGCAAACCTAGAGTGGGAGAAAAAGAAGGCGTAGATTATTTTTTTGTGAGCAAAGAAGATTTTGAAGAAGACATTAAAGCAGGAGATTTTTTAGAGTATGCTACGGTGCATGGTAACTATTATGGTACCTCTTTGAAGCCTGTACGCATCGCTTTATCCCAAGGAAAATTGGTCATCTTTGATATAGATGTACAAGGGCATAGACTCGTTCGTGCGAAAATGAATGCGATTACGACATCTGCTTTTATTACCCCCTCTACGCTTGAGGCACTAGAGCAAAGGCTTCGTGCAAGGTGTACGGATAATGAATCGGTGATAGTGCAGCGTCTCCAAAATGCCAAAAGTGAAATTGAAGCCATAGATGAATATGACTTTCTCATTGTGAACGATGCTTTAGACCAAGCCGTGCAAGAGTTTATTATGGTCGCTAATGTTGCTAGATTGAAACAAAATAGTGAAGATAAGGCAAAATTTATCCTCGAATGGTTTAGTAAAGAGTAAACTTAAATTAATTGGAGTATAATTACCCAAATTAATGCTCTTCGTAGCAAATTAAAGGATTGACATGGGTATGCCAGGTATGCCAGAACTATTTATTATATTGGCGATTGTTGTGCTTCTCTTTGGAGCAAAAAAGATTCCAGATTTAGCCAAAGGTATGGGTAGAGGAATTAAGGACTTCAAAAAAGCGATTAAAGATGATGAACCAACGGAAATAGCTTCTAAAGAAGAGACAAAAGAAACACCAAAAGTTAATACGACAACAGAAGTCAAAAAAGAAACTGTTTAATATTTTCTCTTAGATAAAGTCTTTTAGGAGGCTTTATTTTTACACGGATACTTACCCCAAATTTATATACCCCACTCTATGGAATTCCTATGAAACTCAAATCAAAACTTAATGCCCTGATTCAAGATGCTTTTAATCAAGCCAATATCGACCAAACCCCTTTGTCTGTGAGTGAAGCGACCAAGCCAGAGTTTGGAGACTATCAATTTAATGGTGCCATGGCATTGGCAAAAAGCTTAGGCAAAAATCCAAGAGCCATTGCTACAGATATTATAAACGCATTGGATTTTTCTAGCTTAATACGCAAAGCAGAGATAGCAGGACCTGGCTTCATCAATCTTTGGCTCAATCCTTTGGTCTTGGCAGATTTTTGCGAGGAAGCCAGAGGAGATGCACGTTTAGGTATTGCCTTACGCACAACACCCCAAACCGTAGTGGTTGATTATTCAGGACCCAATATGGCAAAGCAAATGCATGTGGGGCATTTACGCTCTACTATTATTGGTGATAGTCTAGCCAATCTCTTGGACTTTTTGGGAGATACGGTGATTCGTCAAAATCATATTGGAGATTGGGGTACACAGTTTGGAATGCTCGTCGCCTATCTCGAAGAACAACAAAGTGATGGAGATGTCAGCCTCAAAGATTTGGAAGTATTTTATAGGGATGCGAAAAAGCGTTTTGATGTGGATGCAAATTTCGCAGACAAAGCACGTGAATATGTGGTCAAAATCCAAGGAGGCGATACCCATTGTCTTGGACTTTGGCAACAGTTTATAGACAGGTCTTTAGGGCATTGTGAAGAGGTATATACTAAACTCAACGTCAAGCTGAGTCGTGAAGATGTAAGAGCCGAGAGCTTTTATAACGATGACTTGAGCCAAGTAGTCTCTGATTTGGACAAGGCTACACTTTTGAGTGAAAGTAAGGGAGCCAAATGTGTCTTTTTGGAAAATGATGAAATCCCTGTGATTGTACAAAAAGGTGACGGAGGCTATCTTTATGCCACGACAGACCTCTCTGCCTTGCGTTTTAGAGCCAAGAACTTAGAAGCAGATAGAATTTGCTATGTAGTCGATGCCAGACAATCACATCACTTTAAACAAGTCTTTAAAGTAGCCAAAAATGCCCATTTTGTAGGTACTGATGTCTTTTTAGAACATATTGGTTTTGGAACTATGATGGACAAGGCTGGTAAACCGTTTAAAACACGAGATGGAGGGACGGTCAAGCTTGTAGATTTGTTAGATGAAGCTGTGAATAAAGCCCATGAGAGTATTAGAAACAAAGAAGACTATAGTCTTGAAGCCTTAGAGATAAAAGCCAAAATTATTGGTATTGGTGCAGTAAAATATGCTGATTTATCTATGAACCGTGAGTCTAATTATATCTTTTCTTGGGAAAAAATGCTTTCTTTGGAGGGAAATACTTCGGTGTATATGCTTTATGCTTATGCTAGAATTCAAAGTATTTTGCGTAAACACAATGCCAAAATAGAAGGAAAAATGAGGATTTCAGATGCCTTAGAGCAACATCTTTCCGTCACCCTTTTACGTTTTGAAGATATACTTCAACGTGCGTCTGTTGATGCTTCGCCTCATCAAATTACGAGCTATTTATATGAACTAGCTTCACTGTTCATGCGTTTTTACGAACAAAATCCCATACTTAAAGAGGGCGTAGATGAAGAAACGAAAATGAGCCGTCTAGCCTTAGCGGACCTCACTGCCAAAACAATCAAACAAGGGCTTGATATTTTGGGTATTGAAGTGGTTAACCAATTATAGGGGTGTCAGTAACCATACGACATCTTGGGCAGGAATTTTCCCCTTGAATCCTCCGATAATTTCTTGTTGGAGTAGGCATTCTAGCTTATAGTGTGTCTTATAGTGTTGGATGACTTCGGCTTTATTTACAGAATAGGGAGAACGGTTCATCAAGCTTTGTTGATACTCAAAACAGAGTAAGAGCTGAGGGGCTGTTTGGCTAATGCGTCTAAGTTGTGTGGCATAGGCAATACGCAACTCTTGGGTCAATGCCACTAAGGCAGCACGGTCATAAATGGCATCAATTTTGCCGACCATAGAAGCATCCACAGCAAAAATATCGCCTACAAAGACGCGTAAACTAGGGCTACTATAGAGTGTTAATTCTCCGACGGTAGAAATGCTAGGGCTAATATTCAACTCTGTAAAGAGTTCAATAATCGCTTGTTCACTGAGTTCAATACCTGTGACCTTATAACCTTGGGAAAGTAACCAAGAAATATCTATACTCTTGCCACATAAAGGCACCAATACATGGCTATCCTTAGCTAAGTTTAGCTTGTGAAAATACTCCGACATAAAAGTATTGACAGATTCTTGATGAAATCCTATCTCTTTATTTTGCCAACGTGATAGCCATAAGTTATTTTCTGTCATAGTTACGCTTTAGGCTTGTTTGGCTTTTTTCTGGTCTGCTAGGAGTTCGCTGAGGAAATTTTCTAGGTTGTAGCGTTGTCTGTATTCTGGTATCATGATGTGAATAAGAATATCGCCTAAATCTAGGACGACCCATTCATCACTCATGTCAGAGGCTAGGATACTGTCTTGCGTACCTTTGAGTGCTTGTTTGATATGTTCTGCTAAGGCCATGGTGTGTTTACCATTGAGTGAGTTGGTGATAATCACATGTTTGGCAATGTAGTCTGCTTCTTCGAGGTTAAATACCTCTATCTCTTCTGCTTTGTTGTCATCTAGTGTTTTGACGATGTTTTCTATACGGTTTTCTATAGACATATAATTGTCTCCTTGAAGTACATGATGTACTGATTTTTGAATTTTCTTATCAATATAGGATATATCTTGATAGCTTCTTATTTGGCTAGATGAAATAGGAACATCAAGGGTGATGATTTTCCAGTTTTGTAACCTAGCTGTTGTGATGGGGTAGCCTTGGCGTGTGATGATTACCCATATAATATGGGTATTGAGCCACACAAAATCTTGCCATTTTGTAAGGGTTGAGAGGTTGTCTGAACCGATAATAAGATACTTTACAGTATAAATCATATTGAAATATTTTACAGATTGTACCGTTGTAGTACTTTTGCCTTCTTGAATCTCATAATCATCTACCTTGACTTTAGGTAGCCTTTCAAAGAGTGTGTTACACCATTTTAATCTTGTTGTAGCCAAGGCACAAGAAGATTGCTTAAAGGGACTTAAGTAGGCAGGTACGATAATCAAAGTATCAATATCAAGTGTGTTGCTTATCTTTTGTACAATAGCTTGATGCCCCTGATGTGGGGGGTCAAAAGAACCCCCAAAGATTGCTACGATAGGTTTGGATTGATTAACCAAGTGCTAACCTCACTTACTGTAAAATTACAGAATTTTAACATAGTTTTGCATAATAAACTCTAAGGGGTAAAAATGGCTGTAAAAGTAGCAATAAATGGCTTAGGTAGAATCGGTAGATGTGTGGCACGAATCATAGCAGATAGAGAGGATATTGAACTCGTTGCAGTCAATGCATCGGCTACAGAAGAGATGCTAGAGTATCAGGTCAAATACGATTCCGTGCATGGTAGGCGTAATGATGTGTCTGTCAAGGCAGGATATTTGTATATCGGAAAGACCAAGGCCAAAATCTTTTCAGAACGTGATTTAGCCCACCTTGACTTTGCTTCTACGGGAGCTGAGGTGGTATTAGAGTGTACGGGTGCTTTTTTGACCAAAGCGTCTGTTCAATCATATTTGGACAATGGTATCAAAAAAGTCCTCCTCTCTGCCCCTGCCAAAGATGATACAGCTACCTTTGTCTTAGGTGCAAATGCTGATGCCTATGCAGGAGAATCGGTGGTATCGAATGCTTCTTGTACGACCAACGGTTTAGCCCCTGTAGCCAAAGTACTTGATGATGCCTTTGGTATTGTCAATGGTTTGATGACTACGATTCATTCTTATACTTCTTCTCAACCTATCTTGGATGCAAAACACAAATCAGACCCACGAAAAGGGCGTTCAGGTGCAGTTAATCTCGTACCTACAAGTACAGGTGCTGCCAAAGCATTGGCGAAGGTCTTACCCAACTTAGAAGGCAAAATTAACGGACAAGCCATAAGAGTACCTACAGCAGATGTCTCTATGGTAGATTTGACAGTGACATTAAACACTAAAGTAAGTGTACAAAGCGTACAACATGCGTTTAGAGTGGCAAGTGAAGGCTCTCATAAGGGTATTTTGGGGATTGATGAAGAGTATCGTGTTTCTATGGATTTTGTGGGAGAAGAGTTGAGTACGGTTGTACCACTAGATACCATTCAAGTCATTGGGGATACGATGGTAAAAGTACTCTCTTGGTATGACAATGAATGGGGATATTCTTGTCGTTTAGTTGATATGGCAGTACATATACATAAGGGAGCATAAACTTGAAGACAATTAAAGATTTAGAAATAGAAGGCAAACGGGTATTTATACGCTGTGATTTTAATGTACCCAAAGATGAAAATGGCAATATTACAGATGATAGACGTATCCGTTCAGCACTTCAGACGATTAAATATTGTATTGATAGAGATTGTAAGATTGTGTTGGCTTCACATTATGAGCGTCCTGAAGCAGGAGTTTATGAAGAGAAATTTTCTTTGTCTCCTGTAGCCAAACGTTTACACATCTTGCTCAACATGGAAAAAGAAATATTTATGGCAACGGATGTCATAGGCGAAGATGCACAAGCCAAAGCCAAAGCCCTCAAAGCAGGAGAGATTTTACTCCTAGAAAACCTACGCTATGAAGCAGGAGAGACCAGTAACGATAGTGATTTTGCACAAACCTTAGCAGGATTTGGAGAATTTTATATCAATGATGCTTTTGGTGCTTGTCACCGTAAACACGCGTCTATTTACGCTATTACTGAATTCTTTGACCTGCAACACAAGGCAGGGGGATTCTTGATGAGTAAAGAGATTAACTTCTTCTCTAAAGTACTTGAAAACCCTGTACGTCCTTTTGTTGCTGTCATTGGAGGCTCCAAAATATCAGGGAAGCTTGAAGCGATGAATAAACTTGTTGATAAAGTCGATAAGATTATTATTGGTGGAGGAATGGCATTTACCTTTCTCAAAGCCCAAGGTCATGAGATAGGTACGTCACTCTTTGAGGCACATTTGGTGGAAGAAGCCAAAAATATTATGCAAAAAGCCAAAAATCTAGGGGTGAAATTTTATTTACCTGTCGATGTCGTCGTAGCAGACCGTTTTTCCGAAAATGCTACGGTGAAATTTTTGCCTATCCAAGAAATCCCTGAAGAATGGATGGGATTGGATATAGGACCTGCTTCAACAAGACTGTTTCGTGAAGCACTCAATGATGCACAGACGATTATTTGGAATGGTCCTATGGGTGTGTATGAGATGGATAGATATTCCAAAGGAAGCTTTAGTATGTCTCATACTATTTCTCAAACCCATGCCACGACAATTGTCGGTGGTGGAGACACCGCTGATGTGGTACTCCAAGCAGGAGATGCAGATGATATGACCTTTATCTCTACAGGAGGAGGGGCGAGTTTGAAACTGATTGAAGGTATCGCCCTTCCTGGTATCGAAGCATTATGTGCCAAATAGTGAAGGATAGTCATGATTTATGCAGGAAATTTTAAAAGCAACCATACACGTAAAAGTACAGAATATTATCTCAAAGCCTTAGCCCAAAAGCTAGGTGCTAAACAAGCAGAAGATAAAGTCTATATTTTTCCACCTCTGACGGCGATAGACCACTATGAAGGGGACTTTACCCTAGGGGTACAAAATGCCTATCCTACACATCATGGAGCATTTACAGGTGAAATTGGGCTAGAACAACTTGATGAGTTTGATATTAAAACGATTCTCCTTGGACACAGTGAAAGACGCGAACACTTAGGCGAATCCCAAGCAGATATTTCAAAAAAGTTTGCCTTTTTTCAAGACCAAGACTTTGAGATAGTCTATTGTATCGGCGAACCTCTTGCCATTCGTGAAAAAGGATTTGAAGCTGTGATGCAATATCTTTTGGCACAGTTTGAGGGCATTGATATAGGATATGAAAATCTCATTGTAGCCTATGAGCCAATATGGGCAATTGGTACAGGGCGTTCTGCTACAGTAGAAGAAATATCTAGCACACACAGAGCCTTAAAAAAAGTCCTCAAGCATACGCCTCTTCTTTACGGAGGTTCTGCCAAGCCTAGCAATATCAAAGAGATTAAAAATATCGCAGGAGTCGATGGAGTCTTAGTAGGCTCTGCCTCTTTAGAGACAGAGAGCTTTTTGGAGATGATACTTTCTTGAGAGAGGAGAGGTTTTACTCTACCCCAGGAAAAGCATTGACATATTTAATTTTAAAATCTCCAAATGCAGTCACTTTTTGAATTTTATAATCAGGAAAGGAAGTTACAATTTCCCATTTTCCTGCTGTGTTTCCAAAAGCAGACACTTCTTGTACGCGTAAATCAGCAAAAGCATCTACGACTTCTACTTTATAATCAGGAAATGAATCCACATATTGAATTTTCCCATAAATTTTACTTACATCGACGGATGTATTTTTGGCATAAAGACTATTCAAAGACAAGAGGCTTACCACTAATATGAGTATTTTCATCTTTTTAGTGCTTCTTTTTCACATAATAAGGTGCTAAGGCATCAATACTTTTGTGTAGGGCTTCTACGGCTTTCATATCTGCATTTTGCTTGGCTTTCATGGCTGAGACGATGACGGTATGATGTTTGACTAGGCGTTCTTGATAGTCTTTTTGACTGCTTTTTACGCGTTGTGTTAAGAAATAGTTGCTAATGGTATTGATGATACTTTCTGCGTGTTTTTCTTTGTTCATGACCCATCTAGCCATTTGGTTTTGTGATTGTGCATCGGTTTTACCTGCGTTCGTTGATGAGTGTTGTGGCTTTGGATACGGTTTTGCTATCTTCTAGCATCGTATGTATTCTTGCTGAATCATCATAGATACCACAAGGTACTTGACAGTGAGCAGAGAGTATTTGTGGACTGACGAAGGTCATAACACCAAAGCTAAGGGCTGAAGAGAGTAGGACTGTTTTAAGATTTTTCATGGAGTTCCTTTAAATTATAGTACTGTATATTACAAGATATTATACTAGGAGGAGGATATGATGAAGCTTTGTATCATTTATCTTTTGCCTATTTGCTTTGGGTATTTCGGATACGGTAGTCTAAGCGTATTTCATTAGAGGCTAGTTGTTGAGTGCTATCAAGGGATTTGAAAACTCCTCTGTGTTGTGCATCTACTGTGACTGTGACTTGTGCATTAACACTTACTTTACGCTGTTTAGGGCTAAGGTGAGACTTGATACTATCGCTAAGAGAAAATCGCAGTGCCATGTAGTCACCTTGCATCACATTAAAGTATTAGAAAACATAGAAAAATTTAGGAAAGATAATTTAGATTTAGCACCAGAATACCTTTCTTTTAAAGCATTTGAACATGACACTATGCTTCAAAATAAGTTTCATAAATGGGGTTATATCTAATCCCTTTACATAAACAAATCAGCCAGTGCTGAGGTATCTTTGGTTTTGGTGGGTTCTGCATTAGAGTTGGAGCTAGAATCTGGGCTTCTTTGGGCGATGCCTTCGACTTCGTTGAGTTCGATGCTGTAGCCTGTGAGCATGGAGGCTAATCTAATATTAATACCTGATTTACCAATGGCTTTGGCTTTTTGGTCATTGGTGATATTGACAATAGCTTTTTTCTCTGTGACATCGACTTTGATACTTTGGGTAATCGCAGGGCTTAAGGCTCTTGTGATAAAGACTTCTGGGATAGGAGAATATTCGATACAGTCGATATTTTCATGGCTGAGTTCACGACTCACTGCATTGATTCGGACTCCTTTGACACCCACAGCTGCACCGATAGGGTCAATGTTCATTTGCTCTGTTTTTAGGGCTACTTTGGCTCTCTCTCCTGGTATTCTTGCCGAATTGATAATTTCTACGAGACCATCAGCAATCTCTGGTACTTCTGAAGCCATGAGTGACTCCAAAAACTTCGGAGCGGTACGTGTGAGTTCTAAGAAGAGTCCATATTCTGGGTCAACACTGACATAACGTAACAAGGCTCTAATAGTATCTCCACGTTTAAAGGCTTTCTCCTTTAATACGGTTTCTAAGGGTCATTACGCCTTTGAGTTCACCAATTTCTACATGGGTATTGTCTTGGGCATCTATACGGTTGACTGTACCTATCATGACTCTACCGACTTGGTCTCTGTATTTTTCAAAGAGGTCTTGTTCTATGCGTCTTTGAATGTGGTATTCAAGTTCTCTAAAGAGGTTGGCAGAGGCTGTACGTCCATGGTCTTCAAGGATGAATGCTTCTTTGAGTGCATCACCTAGTTCGATAGAATCATCAAATTCTTGGGCTTCACTCAAAGAGATGAAGGCATCAGATTCTATTTCTGGACTATCAGGGTCTCTGGAAGAACGGGTAAAGAGTTGCTTGTCTCCATCTGCTACTACGGTAATGACTTTATTGACGCTATAGGTCTTGGTATCATGTTCAATAACAATCTCAAAGTGGCTACTGTAAGAGGTAAGTTTTTTGGCTGTATTGGTGAGTGCATCTTTAAATGCATCGAGTGCATGTTCTTTTGAAATGTTTTTTTCATGTGCGATTGCTTCTATAATATCTAATATTTTTTCCATAACTGATGTCCTTGTGTCTGTTTTGTGTATCAATAGTATCTTGGGGGGAGGTCTTTTTGAAGTTTAGGTATTATAGCTAATCAAACCTTTACTGAAAATAAAGTATAATTTCTAGTATAAGCAAAAATTAAAGTATGAATTAAAGGTGATAATAGATGAAATTAAAACTTGCTAGAACAACACTGAAGGCAAAGCCAAAAATCATTGCATTAAAAAAGCTAGAAGAAGACTTAGCGACACAGTCTATCTTCTATTTTGATAAAGACAATTCACATAAAGAATTGAAAGCGATGATTGAACATTTTGAGGAGCAGGGATTTTCTGTGTATATGCGTGAAGTAAAGTATGGGTTAGATGAAAATGAGTATATCTATGAAGTACATATCATTGCCTAAATTATAAAGAGTCTTCTTTGTCAAAAAAATTATTTATAGAAACATTGGGCTGTGCGATGAATGTACGCGATAGCGAACACATGATTGCAGAGCTTAATAAAAAAGAACCTTACGAACTTACGCAAACCCTTGGCGAAGCTGACCTTATTATTATTAATACTTGTTCCGTGCGAGAAAAACCTGTTGCCAAACTATTTTCTGAAATAGGTGTGTTTAAAAAGTACAGAAAAGCAGGGGCAAAGATAGGGGTCACTGGCTGTACAGCGTCACATCTAGGCAAAGAAATTATCAAACGTGCACCTGCTGTTGATTTTGTTTTGGGTGCTAGAAATGTGTCCAAGATTACAGAAGTGATAGAAAAGAAACATGCCGTTGAGGTGAGTACTGAGTTTGATGAAAGTAGCTATGATTTTGGTGAATACCGAAGCAATCCATTTAAAGCAATGGTCAATATCTCTATTGGTTGTGATAAATCTTGTACTTTTTGTATCGTTCCTGCGACACGAGGAGAAGAAATATCTATCCCCTCAGCACTGATTATCCAAGAGATAGGCAAAGCCGTAGCTACTGGGGCAAAAGAAGTGATGCTCTTGGGACAAAATGTCAACAACTATGGTAGGCGTTTTTCCTCTGCTGATGAGCAGTGTAACTTTACTGGCTTATTGCAAAAAATATCGCTCATAGAAGGTTTGGAGCGTATTCGTTTTACTTCTCCTCACCCCTTACACATGGATGATGTATTTTTGCAAGAGTTCGCCACTAACCCCAAAATCTGTAAGCAAATTCATGTGCCTTTACAAAGTGGTTCAACCTCATTACTCAAAGCCATGAAACGAGGCTATACCAAAGAGAATTTTATCAATCGCTGTGAGAAGATTCGTACCCTTTGTCCAGAAGCAACTATTTCTACAGATGTCATTGTAGGCTTTCCTAATGAAAGTGACGAGGATTTTGAAGAAACGATGGACGTGCTTGAAGCTGTACGTTTTGAGCAAATGTTTTCGTTTAAATATTCTGCTCGTCCTCATACCGAAGCGGCTGATTTTGAGCATCAAATAGACAATACTTTGGCAGGGTCAAGGTTGACACGATTGCAAAAAAGACATACCGAAATATTGGATGAAGTGATGGACAAGCACTTAGGTCGAGTGCATAAAGTCTATTTTGATGAACTCAAACCCAATGGTAAAGTCTCAGGACGTAGTGATGATGGCAAACTCTTTTTTGTCCAAGGCAGTGAAGAATTATTAGGTCAAATCGTAGCTGTAGAAGTGACCAAGGTTTCTAGGGGTGCACTAGAAGGTGTATGTTTAGCCTAAGCCTATGAAATCTTTCTTACGTCAACTAGGAAGCCTAGTTCTTCCTCGTTTGATTTATCTCTTTATCCGTATTATTTGGCATAGCACAGGTAAGAAATTCCATTATATTACCCCTATAGATGATAGGCAGCATGTCTGTGTTACATGGCATGCAGAGTTGTTGATGACCCCCCAAGCCTATAGAGCGATTCATAAAAAACATCCTGCTTCGGCTATTATCTCTTCGCATTTTGATGGAGCGTTAATTGCTAAGACTTTGGGACTATTGAAGATTCGTGCCTTACGAGGGTCGTCTCGAAAAGGGGCTAAACAAGTCTTATTTCAAGCATTCAAGAGTATCAAAAGTGGAGAAGAAGTACTCATTACCCCCGATGGTCCCAAAGGTCCAAGACACAGTATGGGTGATGGTGCTGTAGGGATTGCTTTGAAGAGTAAATTGCCTATCTTTGTGATGAGCTTTCGTGCGTCTGCGTATTGGGAGTTAAAGAGTTGGGATAAGTTTATTATTCCCAAACCCTTTTCTCGTATAGATTTTTATATACAAAGTCTCTCTTTAGAAGGGATGTCTCATGAGGAAGCCAAGCGTTATTTGCGTGAAAAGATGTTGATGTATACTACTTTATGATACAAGATAAATTTCAAGACTTAGCCAAAGAATTTTTGGGTTATCTCTATGATATACGAGGATACTCAAAGCATTCTATTGTCACCTATGAAGTAGCCCTGCGTCAAATGTTGTCTGTGAGTCAACCAAGAGAAGAAGAAACACTGTATATCCTTGATATTACCCCTTTTCGCTTTGCTATTGTCAAACAACACAAAAAAACCATTGTCAAAAAACTCTCTGCGATACGTTCTTTTGTCAAGTATATGCAAGAACAATGTACGATGGATATCAAACTCATAGGCGATGAAGCGATTAAAGTAGTGGCAAGTTTGCCTAAGCCTATTGAAGAGCAATATATCAAAGAGGTCTTAGCGCAATCCACTATCCAAGAACAATTGCTACTCTCTATGTTGTATGGTTTGGGATTGCGTATCTCTGAGCTAAGTGGTTTGAAACTCGAAGCGATTAAAGCACAGTGGGTACGTATAGAGGGCAAGGGTAATAAAACACGAGAACTGCCTTTATTGCTATCCTTGTATCAGCTTATTACTAGGTATAGACAAAGCTATGCACCTAAAGTGTATCTTTTTGAGAAGTCTGAAAAGCCGATGAATACAGCACAATTACGTTATATTTTGACCAAAGTATTTAAGTCTCATGGCTTAAAGGTCACACCCCATCAATTGCGTCACTCTTTTGCCACACATCTACTGAATCATGGTGCGCGTATTGCTGATGTGAGTGAGCTTTTGGGACATGAGACTATGGCAACGACACAAGTCTATACCAAATTGGGGTCGCTCAAAAAGAGGCAAGACTATATGAAAGCCCACCCTTTGGCTAAGGGAGACTAGAAGGAGAGATGTCTTCTTGAAAGAGATAGGCTCTTATTTTGTTGGGGATTTTGGCTACACGACAACTCTCTTTAAATGTTTTAGGCATAGCTATGTCAAGATAAGGAGAAATATAGACCAAATCGTCTTTACTTTCTATCGCCCATTTCTCTCCAATGACGAGTGAACCCTCTTGTGTAATTTCTTTGCGTTGGGAAGCAGAGAGTAGATAGCCCAATTGTTTGAGTCTGAGGTCACAGGCTTTGGCTTTGCTTTTGGCTTCATATAATTTGATAATATACAAAGAACCTTCTTGATATATCGTCTCAAATCCACTTTCTAGTAGGGCTTTGTCTTGATGAAGATAGGCAAAACTGCGTTGAATCCCTTGGCTATATTTTTGCATAAATGGATGGCTAAAAGATTGTCTAAATTGATTTCTCTCATATTTCTCATCACTATTACTTTGGTCAATAAAATAGGGATGTTGATGTGTATTTAGATAGTCTAAAAGCGATGCTTTTGGATGGGATAATAAAGGACGAATGAGTTTATATGAGGGTTTTTGGGTGATACTGTGTAGTCCTAAGAGTTCGTAAAGTCCTGCACCACGGCTTAGACGCATGAGTAGCCATTCGAGTTGGTCATCGAGTTGATGGGCAGTGAGCAGATTGTCATAGCCTTCTATTTGTATAAGAGATTCAAAAAATTCATAACGAAAGGTTCTGGCTTTTTCTTCAAAATGTGTGGGATAATGTGGGGCATTGATATGGTGACAAAAAAGCTTGTATTTTTTTGCCAAGGCTTTGGCATGGCGTAATTCTTCTTTGCTTTGCTCTCTTGTTTGGTAATTGACTATGGCAATATCAAAAGAGATACCTTCTTCTTGGAGTAAAAAAAACAGTGCGGAGGAATCGACCCCTGCTGAGAATGCCAAGAGGTTGTGTTTATTGCGTAAAGCAGAAGTATCTAGGGCTAACATTTAGACCACTAAAGTGGCTAAAAGTTGTGTACCTACCCGTTGGGTAATCTTTGCTTCATAGGTTTTACCATAGGTAATACTAAGTTCTGAGGTATCATTAATGAGTATTTCTCCATCAATATCTACAGCCCAGATGAGAGGTCTAGCCGAAAGTAAGTATTCATGTTCATCACTTTCTCCATCGATGACGATGGTATAGCTTTGTCCTATCATCGCGTCAAGAGAATCAAGCGTACACTCTTCTGCGATATTGCCTAGTATTTGGGCTCTGCTATCAATGGTCTCTTGGGGGACTTGGGTGAGTGTATACGCAGAAGTAGTCTCTTCATTGGAGTAGCTAAAGGTATTGAACCTATCAAATTTAAAGCTTTGCATAAAGTCACATAAACGTTTGAAATAGACTTCATTCTCTTCAGGATGTCCTGCAATGAGTGAAGTACGTACAAAGGCATTAGGCTTTGACTTCATGTATTCTAGTAGTGCTATGGTTTTGTTTTCTCCAAATCCACGCTTCATGGTTCTGAGCATTTTGTCTTCAATGTGCTGAATTGGCATATCAAAGTAGGTTTGAAAGACTTTAGAATCTGCAATCGTATCAATGAGTCCAAAGGTGGTCGTACTGGGATAGAGGTACAAAATACGAGCAGATTGGATGCCTGAGAGTTTCTCTATACCTTTTACGAGAGAGATGAGTCCATTGGACATCTTCATATCACGTCCATAGCTAGAAGAGTCTTGGGAGATAAAAGAAAAGTCATAATAGCCTCTTGTAATCAAGGCTTCTACTTCTTTGACAATAGAACTGAGGGTACGAGAATGTAATTTACCTTTAAAGCTAGGAATCGCACAAAAAGAACAGACTTGATTACAGCCTTCGGCTATTTTGATATAGGCATGATAGTTAGAACCTGTAATGACTCTATTGGAGGTGTCAGTGGCCAAATACACTTCAGGTGAAAAAGTACTTTGCTTAGAAGCAATCAGTGCATCAATCTTTTCATAATCACCTACACCAGTAAAAATATCAACTTCTGGCATATCGGCTTGAATTTCTTCACGATAGCGTTCGGTGAGACAACCTGAGACTACAAGTATAGAGTCTTTTTTTCTTTGCTCATGTAAGTCAAGGATAGTATTGATACTCTCTTCTTTGGCTGCATCAATAAAGCCACAGGTATTGATGATAATAACATCTGCTTGTGTATTGTCATCGGTCATCTCATAAGATTGTAGTCTTCCAAGCATGACTTCACTATCGACAAGATTTTTGGTACAGCCAAGGCTGACAAGGTGTAATTTTTTTAGAATTTGATTGGGAATCTGACATACTTACTTCTTTAGGATTTTAGCTTATTATAGCCAAATATTCATGTAATAAAGAGAAGTTGTAGAAATATAAACACAGAAGAAGAAAGATTAATAAAGAAAGAATAGCGTTTAGGCACAAAGCCTAAACGCTAGGGAAGTAAGATACTTCTAACTAAGTCCAAAGACTAGTTAAAGTTATATCTTGCCCAGAAACGAATAAAGTTATTTGCTGATGGTCTTGTACCTGTAGCAGTGTCAGTAGTATACATATCATCATCAGTATAAGCATAAGCAGCAAAGAATTTAACATTCTCTGAAATTTTTGTAACATACATTAAATCAAATTCAGTATAGTTACCTTTAGTTTGATCAATATCATTTGTTCCTGCACCATAGAAAGCCTTGACTGTACCACCAAGAACTTTAGCTGTAGCACCAACTTTTACAAACTCTGAACCGGGAGCTGCGTGATATTGACTAACATTATCTAGAAGCATTTGCGTATAAAGTGGAGATTTAACACCTGTGGCTAAGTTAGTAATACCCATAACACCATCTTGATCTACAGATGAATAGGCTGCCATTGCAGTAAACATACCAAATTTAGCACCAATTTTACCACCAAATGCAGTGGTAACTTCCATATCACCTGGGTCTATTTGACCACCTTGTACGGCTACGTTAAATGAACCCGCATTATATTTAGCATCTCCCCATACAGCTGAAAGGTCATTACCATCCGTTTTAAAGTCAGGAGCAAAATAGTATGTACCAGTCAATGTTAAACCATCAATAGATTTATTTTGAACTGCCACCATGTGTACTATATCACCATTTTCATTAATTTGAGAAAATGCATCCTCATTGAGGTAAGCCCCAACAGAACCATTAGCATTACCAACTGCTGCATAGACAAGTGTAGTATTAGGAACAGATGAATTTACTATTAAAGCAGCATCAAATGTATTTTTGAATATTTGCCAACCTTCAGAATATGCAAACGGAGAAAGGCTTTTTGGAAGTTGTTGACGACCAACTTTGATGCTAGTAGCACCCATTCCATAAGTTAAGTAAGCTTGTGTAAGACCACCAGATGTAGTACCTGTATTTCCACCACCGTTATAGAATCCTGCATCACCAGTACTAGCAACGATACCAGAAACTTCAACACCAGCACCAATACCAGCAAATAGGTCACTTGCAGTTGCACCTAGTTGGATACCCCAACCTGCATACGTTGTTTCATTAGCAAAAAGGTCATTGTTTCCAGATACATCTACTGTTTGTGTATAAAGTACACCTTGTCCTGTGAAGTCCCAAGTTGAAGCTTCTACTGCTACTGCTTCTACTGCAGGTTCTGTGGCTACGATGTCTCCACCAGCCATAATCATTGTTGATGCTACTACTGAAAGTAATAATGCTTTTTTCATTTTAAATTCCTTGAATGTTTTATTTAAATACGAAAGAATTATAGCATGTTTTGTTTATAAATGTCAATAAAATTAATAAAAAGTTAACAGTTTGTTAATATTTGCCTTGAAGTACTGTATATAGGGGCTTTGAAGGGCTAAGATAGAGGATAAAATAGAGTAAAAGTAGTAGAATAAGAGGATTTATTTAAGAAAAGTAAACGAAACCTTAAGTATTTGTGGGTGAAATTGAAGAGGAAGGATTGATGGTGGCTCGAGACAGAATCGAACTGTCGACACAAGGATTTTCAATCCTTTGCTCTACCCCTGAGCTACCAAGCCACACTGCTTAAAAATATGAAGTATTATTTAAGTGGTAGAATTATAACGGATTAACCTTAAATACGCACTAAAAACGTGAAATAACTTATTTTTTGAGTGTTTTTACCAACTCTATAAAAGATTCTCCCCTATGTATATAAGAAGTAAATTGGTCAAAACTAGCAGAAGAAGGAGAAAGTAGGGCTACTTCTTCTTGTGTTAATACTTTGGCAATCTCTTCTACAGCTACGGCTAGGGTCTGTGAAATTTGTAGTTGTATACCATACAATGTGGCTAGAGACTCTAAGGTTTGGCTATTTTTGCCAATCGCATAGACGAGTATATCCCTATCTTGCATCAGCATAAAAAGGGGTTTTAAATCCATACCTTTGTCTTCTCCTCCAAGTATGAGATGTATCTTTTGGCTACTGTAGGTCTGTATGGCTTGAATACTAGCATCAACATTTGTAGCCTTAGAGTCATTGACCCACAGTCTAGCAAGGTCATCATAGATTTCTTCTTGTCTGTGGGCATCGCGTTGAAAGGTATTCATCAAATCATAGTCTGTCTTATCAAAGAGTACTTTAGTCATAGCCAAAGAAAGCAGGGCATCTTGTAAAAATACACCTTTATAGTGAAGCTTAGTACTATCAAGTGCAAAGTATTCACATAAAAAAGCATCAGAATCATACTCTACTACATAGGCAGAGGTTTTAGGAAGTGTCAATCCTTTGGGAATCAGGGCAAGTTCTCCTTCTTTCATACGAGTAATAGGGCTAAGCTTGGCTTGGCTATAGGCATCAAAATCCCCATGCCAATCAAGATGGTCAGGCGTAATAGGCAGAAGCAGATAGATATTGGGAGAGGCAATTTTGGTATGCTCTAGGGTATAAGAGCTAGATTCTAGTATCCAAATATTTGCCTTATGGTCTAGTGCTGCTAAAGGTGTACCTATATTTCCTCCACTCACTGCTCCTTTGTGTGCCAAAAGATGTGTGAGCATTTGTGTGGTAGTCGTTTTGCCATTTGTTCCCGAAATCCAAATAGAAAAAGGCATTTCTTTGGCAAAGTAGTCATATTCACTAAGCAAGTGCTGTGCAGATTGAATTAGTGGATGCGAAGGAGGTAGGCTAGGGGTTGTGACTTCTAAGTGACTTTGCTTGGGGTCAAAAAGCTTTGAGGGATGTATGGTGTTTCCTGCTTCATCTTCATAGCTTTTTGTGGTCTTGTCATCATAGAAGGTACAGCCACCACCTAGTGTATGGGCAATAGCTTTGGTGGTGAGTCCGTAGCCAAAGAGTGTAGGTTTTGTCATTATCTAAACTTAAAAGAAATAAGTGCCAAGATATTGGCAATAAAGGAAATCATCCAAAAACGTACAATGATTTTATTTTCTGCCCAGTTTTTGAGTTCAAAGTGGTGATGTATGGGTGCCATGAGGAAGATACGTTTTTTTCTGAGCTTATAACTGCCCACTTGTAAGATAACCGATACGGTCTCAATGACAAAGATGATACCAATGAGGATGAGGAGGACTTCACTCTTGCCTAGAATGGCTAGGTATGCCAAAAATCCACCAATGGCTAGACTGCCAGTGTCGCCCATAAACACTTCAGCAGGGTAGCAGTTGTACCACAAAAATCCAAGTAATCCTCCTGAGAGTGCAGAAGCTAAAATCATCACTTCGCCTACGCCTTTGATGTTGGGTATGAGTATATATTGTGAGAAAATAGCATGTCCTGTCACATAAACAATCGCCCCTAGGGTAAAGAGTGCAATGACAGAGGGTATCGTAGCCAAGCCATCGAGTCCATCGGTAAGGTTGACAGCATTGGTAGTCGCCAAAAAGATGAGTATCCAAAAAGGTATGGCAAAGTAGCCAAGGTCAAAAAGAGGGGTTTTGAGAAAAGGAATATAAAACTCTGTAGGAAAGCCCGTATAAATGAGTATCCCCGTAGCCATAGAGGCTACCAAGGCTTGTAAGAGCATTTTTCCTCGTGGGGTTAATCCTTCGAGGTTGTCTCCTGCTAAGACTTTGCCCAAATCGTCTTTGAATCCAACGAGACCAAAACCGATGAGCGTTAAGATACCACCCCAAATGTAAGGATTGGTCAAATCTACAGTGATACCTATAGCAATGAGTGTGGCAATGAGGAAAATGGCTCCACCCATAGTAGGTGTATGGCGTTTATTTTCGTGAGCTGGGACATACTTACTGATAGGTTGATTGGCATTTTTGGAAATTGCCCACGCTAAATATTTGGGCATACTATATAAAGTAAGACCAAAAGCGATAAAAAAGGCAAGACCAGCACGGACAGAAATGTAACCAAAGAGGCTCATATCTAAGAGTTGAGAGAGTTCAAATAACATAAAGGGACTTTCATTAAAGATTTAGAAAGTTTATTTTACTATTATTTCAATTAAATATTACGAAAAGAGATAAAAATGTCTATAAATAAAACGATTTTAATAATAACCGATGGAATTGGCTGTAAACCTGATAGTACTTGCAATGCCTTTAGAGATGCCAAGACCCCCACTTATGATAGACTTTTCGCCTCTGCTCCTCGTGCTTTGATTGCGACACATGGACTCAGCGTTGGATTACCCAAGGGTCAAATGGGCAATTCTGAAGTCGGACACATGACCTTAGGGGCAGGGCGTATTTTGTATCAAGACTTGGTCAAAGTCTCTTTGGCACTAGAAGATAAAAGTATAGAAAGTAATATACCTCTGAATGAAACCTTGGCAAAAAGTGACAGAGTCCATTTGATTGGATTGCTTAGTGATGGAGGGGTACATTCTCATATCTCACATACCATAGGATTGGCAAAGTTGATGAAGCAGAGGGGCAAAAGCGTGTTTTTGCATCTCATTAGCGATGGACGTGATGTCAGTCCTACATCTGCTTATCGCTATATCAAGCAAATAGAAGCGATATGTGATGAAGATATTACTATTGCCACGCTTGGAGGGCGTTTCTTTACTATGGACAGAGACAACCGTTGGGAGAGAGTACAAAAAGGCTATGATGCCATACGTTCAGCCTTCCCCAAGACCGATGTCTCTATAGAAGCCTATGTACAGCAAAGTTATGACAAGAACGAATTGGACGAGTTTATCTTGCCTATTGCCTTTGAAGGATATGAAGGGATGCAAATGCATGATGTTGTGCTTGTAAGTAACTTCCGTTCCGATAGAGTTAGAGAAATTACGTCAGCATTAGGTGAAGCGTCTTTTGATGGCTTTGAGAGAGAGCATTTGCCCTTACATATTATGACTATGACCAAATATGATGCGAGTTTTACCTATCCTATACTCTTTCCCAAAGTAGCCCCCAATCATACCTTGGCTGAGGTAGTAAGCGATGCCCATTTGAGACAACTGCATACAGCAGAAACCGAAAAGTATGCCCATGTGACCTTTTTTCTCAATGGAGGGATAGAAGAGCCTTATATCGGTGAAAGTCGTGTGATGATTCCTAGTCCTAATGTCAAAACCTATGATTTACAACCTGAAATGTCGGCAGACCAAGTAGGAAAGGCAGTAGCTACGGCGATGGATGCCTCTTATGATTTGATTGTGGTCAACTTCGCCAATGGTGATATGGTAGGACATACGGGCAATTATGAGGCAGCTTGTATCGCCGTCTCTACTGTTGATACCGAACTAGATTTGATTATCAGCAAAGCCCAAAAAGACGGATACAACATCGTACTGACCTCAGACCACGGTAATTGTGAAGAGATGAAAGACAGCCAAGGCAATACTTTGACCAATCATACTGTGGGTGATGTATGGTGTTTTGTCTTGGCTGAGGGTGTGAGTAAAGTCAAAGAGGGTTGTGGACTCAATAATGTGGCAGCGACCGTATTACAACTCATGGGATTGGAGATTCCAAAGGAAATGGATAGCCCTTTGATATAATGTGTGCATAAATAGAGGTATTACATCATCATATTCAATTTAATTGATAGTATTTCTACTATCGTGCTATATTTTTGATATAATTAATCATAAAGAGGGCATATGAAAATAACACTCAGACAGATAGAAATATTTTTACAGGTCGTGTCCTTGGGGCATTTGACCAATGTTGCTAAGAAGATGAAATTGAGCCAATCGGCTATTTCTATGTCTATTAAAGAGCTGGAAAATATCTTGGGTCGTCCTATCTTTGACCGAATCAACAAAAAACTTGTACTCAATGAAGTCGGACGTGCTTTTCACAAAGAGGTAGACCCTGTATTTAAGAAATTACGCGATATCGAATACGAATTCAAAAATTCCCAAAACAAAGGCATGATACGCGTAGGGGCTAGTACTACTATTGTGGATTATCTCATGCCTACGATTATTTGTAGCTATATGTCTGCGTATCCTGATGTGAAGATTACGCTCAAAGAAGGCAATACCAAAGAAATAGCACAGATGATAAAAGAGGGGAGTATTGATATAGGATTTGTAGAAGGATTTGTCTCAGGCTCTGAAATCATCAAAGACAAAATTGCCATAGACCAACTCCTCATCGTCACAGCAGACCCTACACTTGCCCAAGCTTCTAGCCTAGATACGCTAGTAGATAAACGCTGGGTATTACGCGAAGAAGGCTCAGGTACGAGAGAAGTATTCTTAGACTATATCAAAGAATCTGTCGATGAACTCAATATATTTTTAGAATTAGGTCACACAGAATCTATCAAAAGTATCTTGATGAACAGAGAGTGCTTAACCTGTATCTCCAAAATAGCTGTAGAAAAAGAACTCTTGGACAAAAGACTTTATCAAGTAGCCATCCAAGATTTTGAGTGTAAACGTGATTTCTTGATGATTTATCACAAAGACAAATACCACTCTGCTTTATTTGAAAAATTTGTCTTTTTTTCTCGTAAGCTCATGATAGACTTAATGCAGGGAGAGTAGTAGCCTATTTTGTGCTACCATTGATAATCAACCTTAATACCATAATTATTGTTACCTATTGTCGGTATGACTTGAAGGTTTTTATAAGGGCTAGTGAAGTACCAAGAAAAACCTATACCTACTAATGCACCAGCAATGACATCTATTGTATAGTGTTTTTCTGCTTTAACACGACTGTATCCTGTATATATAGCACCTATGTAGGCAGGTAAAGCATATTCTATCCCATACTTTCTATGTATAAATGAAGCTCCAGAAAAAGCACTTGAAGTATGTCCTGAAGGAAAAGAAGTATAAGAATTAGCATTGTTAGGTCGTTGTTTTTTCACAGTATTTTTAAGTATGTGTGTAACTAAAGCAGTACTACCATAAGCTTTAAGAAATTCTATGGAAGAATTTCTATCTTCTGTGTAGAGTGTTGCACCCAAGCCGATAGAAGGTATAAGTAGGGTGAGAATATCTCCCGCTAATTCAGTATTACTTTTAGCATAATTATTACTATATAAAAGTAGTAAGACGATTAAGATTTTCTGCATATAATATCCTTTGTTTTAAAACAATACCTTCGCCAAAATGAAAATGAGTATATTTTTAGTAAAAATACAAATTGGCTAAGGTATTGTTAAAAATAATGGATATATTATATCAAGGATAAGCTTAAATAAGTCAGGAGGAGTAGTCTTTGAATTAAAAAAGTATAGGGCTTTCCTCGTTTGTATCGCTCCTCGGAATTGCCGAGAAAATGCTTTACATTTTGAAAGTCTTTAGTCAAAGTATCTTCGTCTTGAAGTAAACGAGTCTTCTCATCGGCATGTTTGTTTTTTGCCATATTTTTGGCTAATTTAACACCTATGGAAACCAGTTTTATAATCCAAGGAAGCTTTGGTAATTCTAAAGAAGGTATGCCCTCAACCATAGTTACCCCTTCAAGAGCTTGATAGGTATATTTATAACGATAATCCTTCTGCCCCTCTTGTATGTCATCTTGACGTGCATCTTTGTTTGCATCATGTTGGGGTATAAGAGGTTTGTTCCACATTGTGTATTCCTTTAGAAGAGTATAGTATGATTATAGCGTAACATTTTCCTATTGTATCATACACTTAGAAAGCCTATGTTATAATGATTTAAAACGATTTGATTAGGAATTTAATGTTAGTAGCCCCTAGTATTTTATCAGCAGATTTTGGTAATCTTGCTGATGATGTGAGAGCAATATGTGAAGGTGGGTGTGACCTTGTGCATGTAGATGTGATGGATGGGCATTTTGTGCCTAATCTTACGATTGGTCCTGTGGTGGTTTCTGCTGTGGCTAAGGTGGCTACTAAGCCTTTGGATATTCATCTTATGGTGGAAAACAATAGCTTTTTTGTCGATTTGTTTGCACCTTTGAAGCCTGAATTTATCTCTTTTCATATCGAAGAGGAGAAGCATCCTCATCGGCTGATACAAAAGATACGGGGCTTAGGGATTCGTCCTGCGATTACGCTCAATCCTCATACGCCACCTGAAGCGATAGAATTTTTGATTGCAGATGTGGATATGGTATTGTTGATGTCCGTCAACCCTGGTTTTGGTGGGCAAAAATTTATTGCTAGTGTCTTAGAACGTGCGACACGTCTCAAAGCATTGATTATGAAACGAAATCCAAACTGTCTTATAGAAGTAGATGGTGGTGTGAGTGATGCCAATATTGAAGCCCTAGCAGACGCAGGAGTAGATGTGGTAGTGGCAGGTTCATTTGTGTATAAGCATCCCAAAGGTGTAGCTGTAGCGATTGGTGCATTAAAATAAAAAGGGGTTATTGTGAGAGTTAAGATTTGTGGTATTACCAATTTGAAAGATGCACTAGAAGCAGTCAAATGTGGTGCTGATGCTTTGGGATTTGTATTTTATAACCAATCACCACGCTATATTACCCCTGCTGATGCCAAGCGTATTATAGATAAATTGCCTCCATTTGTGGAGCGTGTAGGCTTGTTTGTAGATGAGGGTATCGAGACGATTGATACAGTGTGCAAGTA
Source organism: Sulfurovum sp. (assembly GCA_030949325.1). GTDB lineage: Bacteria > Campylobacterota > Campylobacteria > Campylobacterales > Sulfurovaceae > Sulfurovum. The sequence continues at coordinate 35,939 of JAUZSQ010000084.1, read as the reverse complement.
TTGTGACATCTCTCGCGCACAGATACATTTTGATGTCGATGAAGAGTCTTTGGATGCCATAGGTTTACCTACTTTGCCAGTGGTTCGTGCCAAGTGTGCCAAAGATGTATTAAAATTCCAAAATCGTTACCGTTTGATTGATGCGTATACCGAAGCCTATGGTGGGGCAGGGGTACGTCTAAATCTTGAATGGTTTGAAGGCGTTGATTGTTCCAAGATGATACTCGCAGGTGGTCTCACGCCTCAAAATGTCTTGGAAGCAAAAGCCTTGGGCTTTTATGGCGTAGATGTGAGTTCGGGTGTAGAGTCTATCAAAGGGAAAAAAGATGCAAGTAAACTCAAAGCATTTTTAGCGAATGCAAAAAGTCTTTGAATCACTCACTACAGCATTTCGTAGCAATCATGGTGTGTTGTCTCAGGCACAATATGAGAGGATAGTCACCCAAGATACGAGCTTTTTTGAAGAGAGTGATATTCTCTTGATACTTCTTCAAGCTTCTGGATATCCTATCGTCCAAGAAGATGAAGACAGATATATATTAGATACGTATTTTACCCCTCATAGCAAACAGCGTTATTGTATTATCGACATCGAAACCAATGGCTCTAAACCAGGCACTTCACAAGTCATTGAAATCGGTGCATTAATGGTGGTTGGTGGTGAGATAATAGACAGCTATGAGACCTTTGTGGAGTGTGCATTCTTGCCTACATATATTAGCAAGATTACAGGGATACAACCCCATGACCTCATTGATGCACCTTCTCGTAAAGAAGCGTTGATTGGTCTGAAACACTTTATGGGAGATGCTATTTTTGTGGCACATAATGTCAAGTTTGATTATGGTTTTCTCAATGCTTCTTTTGAGCGTTTTGGTTTGGGAAATATTGGCAATCCTACACTGTGTACCATCGAATTGGCACGGCGTACCTTTGAGAGTGAGCGTTATGGTTTGGCGTATTTAATCGAATTTTTGGACATCAAAACGGCGACACATCATCGTGCCTATAGCGATGCCCTTTGTGCGTCCAAAGTAATGGCAAAGTCTTTAGAAACGCTTCCTACGTATGTCTCTACAGCCGATGCACTCCTGCAATTTGCAACCTCTTCGAGAAGAGATAGACGTTTGAAGAAAGAAGAGGGATAGGGCATTGAATTAAGAAATACCTTAGCCAATTTGTATTTTTACTAAAAAATAGCTATTTTCTTCTTCTCTAGCCCTCCTATTTACGGGGTTTGAACTTTTCAAAATATGCTCATTTTCATTTTGGCGAAGGTATTGATTAAGAGAGGTTTATAAAATATTTAAGTATTACCATCCATAAAAGGACTTCTCTCATGAAAAAACTGCTCATTCTCTTCTTCTTACTCTTTGGTACAGCAAATATATCGGCAAATACAAACCTTGATGAGGCTAAACTTCATGCTGTGTTAGGGGTGATTAGTAATTTTATACTTTCTGATACAGCGACACTCTCACAAGCTTCTTTTCTTTCGGATGTGCCGAGTATCACGACACAAAGTACGCTTAGCATCGACATAGCAGGAGAGGTTGGGGCTAGTGTGTATCTCAATGGTTCACTGCTTGGAGTCATTGATAGCAATGGTGAGTATTCTATCCCTCTTACTTTTACTGATGGCGATAATACTTTTGAAATCATACTAGAAGATAGTAAGGGATTAAGAAGTGAGGGCTTAACTTTTACCATTCAACTTGTAGATAGCATAGGAGGTACTGTAGGTGATGACCCTATCAGTGGGGGAACTGTTAAAGTATTTTCTTTAGCTCATGAAGAGATTTATAGCACGACTACAGATGAAAATGGTAACTTTAGTTTAAGTGTTTTAGAAGAGATAGGTCATGAGTTTATACTTGAAGCGACAGGTGGAACGATGAATGGTCTAGATTTTAATGCTACACTTCGTTCACTCTATAGTGTAGATGATAATCTCGATACATTAAACTTAACTTCAATTACGACACTTGTAGCCCAATCAGCTATGGATAACAATACCCCATCTATAGCCAAACGAGAACAATCTCTTCAACAAATGGTGAATATGGGTATGCTAAAAAAAGAGGATTGGTTTGAGCGTGACCCTTCGTTTGTAAATATGAATGAACTTGATGCATGGCAAGGAGATGAAGTAGATATTTGGGTAGATAAAATAATTCTTGATGTGACTGATAGTCAATTAGGAAGAGATAAAATGAGTGTATTTAGTATGGCTCATGGGGGTGTTGCAAATATTTTAGCCTATTAATGAATCTATTTCTATTTTTTCTGGGCAAGAAAAGGAAATCGCAGTATTTTTAGATTTTGTAGATACGAATAATACTCCTATTATTATTCGTAAAGTCAGTGGGGTTGATTGGATAAGTATCCAAGGAAATAGCTTAATCTTGACTCCTGATACAGCTTTAACTGCCTATGGAGATTTTAGTGTGGAGCTAGAAATTTTGGTCAATAATATACCGATAGGAAGAACCAAAACTATTATAGTTTCTTTGGTAAAAAAGGTTACTTTAGTCTCAGGTGAGCTTGGTATTCAAGGAGGTAAGATTGAGAATGAATGGAAAGATATTAGGATTTCTGTAGATGCTAATAAATTGAATCAAACTTATGAGATAGAATATAATGCTGGATTGACAAATGATGGTAGATTGTCTTTATGGTTTAATATTACACCTGATATGAATAGGACAGAAATGTCAGAATTGAATATACTTCAACCCTCTTATGAACTAATAAAACGAAATTATTTTACACCTAATCAAACGACAAGACAAACAAGAACTTTAAAAGTGGAGAGACCTATGAATATTCCATTTGGACTTCACAAGGTGTTCCATCAGAATGTAGACCAGGTGTCGTGAATGGAAGAATAAATGAGATGGTTTGGACTGATGAAAATAATGATGGTACAATATTTCCTTTTGTCTGGCAAGGTACAATGGCTATTTTTGATAGTGATGTATGGAGAGTAGGAGAAGGATTTACGGGAGGTCATCCTAGGGTACAGAATGGAAAAGCAGTTATGGGTGCAGAACTATTATGTGCAACATCTCTAAGAAGTACTCTTTCTGATACTAGAGATATATCTGATAAAGAAGCTATTTTATTTGTACATGGTTTTATCAATTCAGGGAAATTAGGAGGATATGACCATGGTGGTGGGGAAGTAGGGGGAGAATATTTTGCAAAATTTCCAAATATTTTAGAAAATTATAAAGGTGAAAATACAGATAAAGAATTTATTCCTTTTGTTTTTCAGTGGAGAACCAATGCAAAGTTTGAAGATGTTGCAGATGACTTAGGAAGAGCAATTAAACAAATTGTTAAACAAACAGGTAAAAAAGTACATATTGTAGCACACTCTTTTGGGGGACTACTATCAAGAACACTTATTCAAGGGCAAAGTACTATGAGTCCTTATCATAATGATTTTTCAGAAAAACATATAGCCTCATTAACCACGGTGGGAACACCTCATAGTGGTGTATTTGGTTCAAAGACTACTTTTACCTTAGATAATAAGCCTCTAACTTTTCCTGAAGGAAGACAAGGGTTTATAGGAGCCTTGATAGAAAACTGTCAAGCCATTACTTGCTATCAGGCAGGAAACTCGGTATCTTTACTCAATCGAAATCAAGCTTTATATGGTACAGATGCTCAATATGGAACAGTAATACATCGATTATTTAGTGGATTAGTTAATTATCCCAATATACCAACACAAGCTTTGATAGGGGTAGTCCCTGAATCTGTTTCGGGAACAACAAACTTATTTACTGGGGTAGTTTCACTATCTTATGACTTTTTTGACGATGAAGCAAGTCAAAATCCAGGTGCAGGAGATAATCTCATCTCTATATTTGGGCAACGAATTGTTCCTGATGCAGACCAAGATGATTTAGATGGAATGTATAATGAGAACCATATTGAAGAACATATTTTGCCTATGGATGGTAGAAGTAGTGTTTTTTATCGGGGTGTTGATGATTGGATTGTCAATGAGTACTCACTTGGGGTTATAAATGATAGTTGGAATATTGATGATTATAGGACAGATTTAACAAAGTATGATTTAGAGTACTTTGCTAGTGGATACAACCATCGTACAGGACAATATAAAGTTAATCATGAAGCTGTGTCTTTTTATAAGATAGACCATCAATCTGAAGTAGGCTTACAAGGTTGTACAGATAGTATGAATTGTAACCATTCTACATGGAACTATTTCAAAACATTTTTAGATAATTATCCATCAGAAGATATAGTACCCCCTAGTACCTATAATGTACCCCATAACCAGCACCAAAAAAAGTAAATCATTATTCCAAAAAAGCAATAAAATGCTAAAATATAAATAATAAAGCAAGGGGTATAAAATGAGTAGAAAAAGAAAAACATATAGTGCAGAGTATAAAGCCAAATTAGTAGTGGAAGTTCTGAGAGAAGAAAGGACCCTCAATGAGATAGCCAGTAGTTATGAAGTTTTACCTAAGAGTCTCCAAAATTGGAAAAAGCAATTTTTAGAAAATGCTTCACTAGCATTTGATAAAAGTGCAGTGGTCAAAGAGTATAAAGAACAGATTGAAACTCTTGAAAGAGAGAAAGATGCAACTTCAAAAAAGCTGGGTGAAGTGATAGTAGAGAGAGACTTCGTCGTGGGAAAGCTAAAAAGCTCGGTATCCTCTAAAAGTAGAAAAGAACTACTGGAAACTGGGCTTGAAATATCCAAAAATACACAGCTAAAACTATTGAGTATTCCTAAGAGTTCAATCTATTATAAAGCAGTAGTACCATTCAGTAGTGATACAGGTCAAGAGATACTCAATGTGATAGATAAAATCTATACAAAGTATCCCTATTATGGACATAGAAGAGTGCATAAACTGTTAGGTAGATTTGGCTTTACCATCGGACGAAAGAAGGTTAGGACTGCAATGAAGCTCATGGGTATCATCGCCTTATATCCGAAGCCTAAGACAACCATAGCCAATAAAGAGCATCAGAAATATCCATATTTATTGAAGGCATTTAAGAATGATAAAAATCAAGTGGTTATTGATAAACCCAATCAAGTTTGGAGTACCGATATTACCTATATCAAATTGGACAAAGGCTTTGTCTATTTGGTCCGCAGTCATTGATTGGAACACCAAAAAGATACTCTCTTGGAAGCTCTCAAATACGATGGATGTATCACTCACAACTGGGGTACTGAAAGAAGCCTTGGAGCAGTATGATAAACCTGAGATATTTAACACAGACCAAGGTTCTCAATATACAGCAAAAGAGCATATTCAAATATTAGTTGATAACAATATTTCTATTTCAATGGATGGAAAAGGAAGAGCGACTGACAATATTGTAATTGAACGATTTTGGAGGTCACTTAAATATGAAGATGTTTATCCTCAAAGCTACTCGACCATCAAAGAAGCTAGAACAGGGATAGGAAAGTATATCAATATTTACAACACAGAAAGACTTCATCAAACTTTGGACTATGCTACTCCTGATGAAATGTATTTTAAAGGGGTGAATAATCAGGTATTTCAGAGTAGGGAAATGTTACTAGATGTAGCATCCTGAGGTGGAATAAGGAATTGGATTTTATTGGTCTTGACTTTGGGGTACATTTTACAACACCACAATACACAAGAAATGATACCTACGGCATAGTCACAGACCATGTCACAAATTTAGAATGGCAAGACAATGAAACGGTATCAAAGCCTTGGGTGACACAAGCCAATTATGACGCAGGAAATTATGCTAATACGAGTGGTGATACAGCTTCTACCTATTGTTCTAACCTTAGCTTAGGTGGTGGAGGATGGCGATTGCCTACGGTCAAAGAGTTACTCTTTATCGTGGATAATGGCAAATATAGTCCTAGTATTGATAGTCAATTTCAAAATACTATCTCTAGCTACTATTGGAGTTCTACTAGCAATGCGAGTTATACTAGCTATGCTTGGTATGTGGATTTCTACAATGGTAATACGTACTACTACAATAAGAGCAATAGTTTCTATGTTCGTTGTGTGAGAGCAGGACAATAGTCACTTTTTTACTTTAAAGGAAAAATATGTATTATGATAATTTACCGATTTTTAAATCTGCTTTGAACCTTGTGGTTTATATCGAAAAGATAGTAAAAGGCTTTGATAGATACGAAAAATATAGTATTGGTTTGGATTTGAGACTTTATAGTAAAGAGATAATGTTTATCATTCAAAGAGCCAATATGGCTCAAAATAGACAAAAGGAGTTAGAACAATTACGAGATAAATGTGAAGAGTTAAAGATGCTCATTAGAGTATGTCAAGAACTTAAAGCTTTTAATGGTTTAAAGCAGTTTGAGCAGGTTTCTAAGCTTACGATGGCAGTAGTTATCCAAGCCCAAGGATGGCTGAAAAGTACGGCGAGAATTTCAAAATGATACTGTCTTTTGAAAGAGTACCAAAATATTGTGCAGTTTTTCCACCATTGAATTCGGAGACGATGGCTTTAGCCTCGTCTCTAGTTTAGTGGTATAGAGTCTTTGACACTTTTGTAGTAACACTTTTTACTATAAAAGCTAAAGAGAAAAACTTAATCTCTAGCAACTATTGGAGTTCTACTAGCAATGCGAGTAATACTAACAATGCTTGGAATGTGAATTTCAACAATGGTAATACGAACAACAACAATAAGAACAATAGTAAATATGTTCGTTGTGTGAGAGCAGGATAATAATTAAATTATCGGACATGATGGCTTTAGTCTCACCGAAGACGAGGCTAAAGCCATCATGTCCGAAAGAGAAAATTATTGGATGTGATGCTTCAGCATTACTCAAGACGAGGCTAAAGCCATCGTGTCCGAAAGAGAAAGTTATTGGATGTGAGACTTTAGTCTCACCAAAAAGGAGTATTTTGTATAAAAATTTACCACATATCTCAAATTATGGATATTATCAATTTTTAACTTTTCGTACAAAAGACAGTCTTGATGAATATCTAAAAAGAGTGATGAATTTACCAATAGAAAACCATAATAAACAATATCAAATAGATAAATACTTAGATAGTTCTTCTCATGGTAGGTATTTAAATAACAGTATTTTAGCGTTATCAAAAGAGTATATCCGTAAACAAGATAAAAAACTTTTTGAACTGATATGTTTTAGCATTATGCCAAATCATATACATATTCTTTTTAAAGAGACAATGCCTTTGAGTGAAGCCATACGAAAATTAAAGGGTGGATTGGCTTTTTGAAATCAATAAAAAATTGAATCAAAAAGGTCAGTTTTGGGCAAAATCATTTTATGATAAAAGCATTAGAGATAAAAAACACTTTGATGTTGTTTATAGATATATAGAAAATAATACGATTAAAGCAGGTTTAGAAGATAGTGATAGACGATTTTACAGTATATATGATTAATATTATTATTTGGATGTGATGGCTTTATTCTTAGCTATGACGAGGCTAAAGCCGTCGTGTCCGAGGAAAATTCGGATGTGATGCTTTAGCGTTACCCACAGAGCTTGTGTCCAAAAGCGTTTATAATTTAAGAAAGGAAACAAATGTTTGACTATATAGAGATTTATCAAGCCTACAAACGATGTACAAAAAGAAAAAGAAATACGCTAAACGCTCAAAACTTTGAAGCCAATCTTATAGAAAATATATATCATTTACAGTAACCCCCATAATAACCCCACCAACCCCTAAGAAATCCTAACTACCCCATCATCACTTACATTCCAAGGTAACAACGCTTCAATATCTCTACCATCCCTTTGGTAATAAGGAAACTCAGTCATAAGATACTTCAAATAGTGATATGGTTCCAATCCATTCGCCTTTGCAGTTTCAATAATAGTATACCAAGTAGCAATAGCCTCAGCACCTTTAACAGATGTAGCAAATAACCAATTCTTCCTACCAAGTACCATAGGTCTTATATGGTTCTCTGCTCCATTGTTATCTATATTGAGTCTGCCATCGGTGAGATAGACTTCTAACTTAGCAAATTGATTATTAAGATACACAAATGCTTTAGCAATAGCCCCAGCAAGTTCTTGTGCTTTATAGAACTTTGTGTTAATCCATTCTCTTATGGTGTTGATGATAGCTTGAGATTTCTCTTTTCTGATGAGTAGTTTTTTATCAGGAGGGTCATCTTTGATTTCTCTTTCTATTTTATAGAGTTTTTGTATAAGTATTATGGCTTCTTGTGCATAACGCTTACTTTCTAGGTCACTGACTCCTGATTTGACTATATCTGCAAACTTTCTCCTCGCGTGAGCCCAACACGCTAAATGTGTCATATCATTTGTTTGGACTGTAGCATTATATCCAGCATATCCATCTGTTTGGAGATAGCCATTAAAACCTTTAAAGAGTTCAGAGGCTACTACGGCACTTCTATTGTTGGCATAGTGCATATAGACTACTTTATATTTATCCATTCCTACACCTAGCCATATATAGGATTTCTTCGTTGCTTTGCTTTTGTGTGCATTCACCACTTGTAGTGTAGTCTCATCTGCTTGTATATATTCATTCTCTAAGAGTCTCTCTTTAAGTCTCTGCTTAAAAGGTTTGAGTTTCTCAGAAGCTTTTATCATCCAATTGGAGAGTGTAGTATCACTAAATGGAACCCCAAATCTATTTTTAAATATTTTGGCTTGTCTCATACAGTGGCAATGCATCTTCAAATTTTTGTACGGCAATAGTTGCTAAGAATGAAGCAGTTACTTGTGTCTTTGGGAGTATGAATGGGGCTAATGCTGTGGTCACTGGTTTTTCTCCACATCTACAGCCATATACGAACCGAACATTTTCTATGACTTGGAACTTTGCAGGTACGATATCGTATTGTTCTGATATTATCTCTTTTACTCTATGCATTGTGTCACCACAACTACACACTTTCTCTTCATCACCTATATCGTGTTCTACTCTTACTCTTGGTAACTCTTTAGGTGGTGAAGTTCTTCCACCTTTCTTTCGTTTAAATGTTATTTCAATCTCTTCATCTTCTATTACTTCGATTGTCTCTTTAGTATCTTCGAACAGACTTGGTTGGTTAGGGTTTAGTTTTTCACTTTTGGAGGTAAATTGTTGGCGTATGAGGTAATCTATCTTTTCTTTTAGGTAATTTATTGTCCTAGTCACGCTAGTCAAAACTATGCACTTTAGTGCAAGGCTTTAGCTTCTAGGAATGTGTTAAAAGTTAGAATGTGGAATGAGAAATGGAAATCACACAATAAGCCAAATACAAGTACATATAGTATGGGTAACAAAATATAGGTATGGAGTTTTGAAAGGTGATATACAAAAGCGATGCAGAGAGATAATTATACAAATATGTGATGCCGAAGATATTAGAATATTAAAGGGAGTGGTAAGTAAAGACCATGTCCATATGCATATAGAGTATCCTCCAAAAGTGTCAGTGAGTGATATAGTAAAGAAGTTAAAAGGACGAAGTTCAAGAAAGTTACAGGAAGAGTTTAAAGAACTATCAAAACAATATTGGGAAAGCATTTTGGGCGATAGGATATGGAGCATGGAGTACGGGAAATGTAAGTCAAGAGATGGTTAATGAGTATCTTGAACATCATAGAAATCCATCAAATAAAGATTTAGCTAATATGATATTGGAATAAGGAGAGTGAATCAGTAGGACTCTCAGTCCGTTACGCTCAGCTATGTACTTTTGTGCATAGTGGTTGGAACCATACTCAGTATCAACATATGTGGTTTTACTTTGTAGGTGCATAGTAGACCTGTTCGACCGTTCGGATAGATTTCGGACTTGGAGAGGTTTCATACCTCTTTCAATGCCTTCGTAAAATGAAAATGAGCATATTTTGAAAAGTTCAAACCCCGTAAATGGGGCTAGAGAAGAAGAAAATAGTCTACTCTTCAGTAAAGATATCAGATTGGCTAAGGTATTGCTTTCAATACCTTCGCCAAAATGAGAATGAGTAACCGAAAGGTTAAGCCATAATAAAATGGAGGTTGAGAAGAAGAAAGAGTCCTAAACTTCCTCTTCACCCAAAATATGGTGTAAAAACAAAATCTGTGCGAAGACAGCAGCAAAGACATTGAGTATGGGGATATAGTTGAATCCTGAGGCTATCATGGCTAACATCGTTGATTTCTTTTTGGTGACATTTTGGGCTATTTTGGATAAAGAGGCTACTGACATCATAGAGTGCAGGCTTTTTGAGCAAGATTGACCAAAGCCATAGCATGTAGACAGCCCCTAGTAAGGGGATAAACATGAGAGGAAAGGTAAAGAAAAATATCAATAAGAAGACGAAAGAAGATTTGAGACTTATCCAGATGGAGGTACTTATCTTTGGGCTTCCTACTACGGGGATGTGTGGGTAATGCTTTTGTGCGAGTTTGATGAGTAAGGGTTCTACCATAAAAGAGGTTACAATAGAAATCATCATAATAAATATCATATAAATCATCGTCATAGAGACCACGGAAGCTCCTGTTGTTTGTAGCCATTCCCACGGTATGAAGGAGAGATAAGAAGCAATAAAGCTATTGACATTTGCCCCAAATAGCCACAGTATGCTCACACTAATGGCTAGGGAAATCAGGGTTACCTTGAGTACAAAAACTAGTACGCTAAGAGAAAAAATATCTTTGAAGCTTTTGCCGATAATTTGTATCATAGTATATCCTTAGAGATATTCATTTTTAAACGCTACATAGCGTGAAGCAGAGGCATAGAGTTCTTCTACTTCTGCATCTGTGAGTGAACGTACGACTTTAGCAGGGCTTCCCATGATGAGACTTCTAGGAGGAAAGACTTTGTTTTTGGTGACCAACGAAGATGCACCTACAATAGACTCTTTGCCTATTCTAGCACCATCAAGTATCGTAGCAGACATACCGATGAGACAAGCATCTTCTATAGTACAGCCATGAAGCATGACTCTATGCCCTACCGTGACATCATTGCCTATAATAGTCGGATTGCCATCGCTCATATCGGCTTTTTTGTGATGGGTGACGTGAATCATGCTGAGGTCTTGGATATTGCTTCGGTCGCCAATAGAGATATAATGTACATCTCCACGCACGACACAGCCAAACCATATCGCAGAGTCTTCACCGATATTGGTACGTCCGATGACCGATGCCCCTTGGGCTACCCATGCGTTGGGTCCTAGTGTGGGTGTCCATTCTTTAAAGTGTAATAACATTGTTTTTTCCTTGTATTCTGATTTATGAGTCTTTGAGTAGTTTGTTTGCCAAACGGCTTAGGTAGTCTGGGGTTTCTTTTTTGCTTTTGTCATGTATTTTACTTACATGATTTTCCAAAATATCATGGCTATTGATTTTTTTGCCTAGTAGTGGTATCTTTGTATAGTTCCCATCAGCTTGGAGTTCCCAGCGTAGGGTATTGTCGCTGAGTTGTAGTGTGAGAATCTGTTCTATTTTTTTGGCTCAATGGCTCATCCAAAATAGGGGTCATTAGCTCTACACGGCGTACAAGATTTCTAGGCATGAGGTCTGCTGAAGAGATATACGATTGTACTTTATCATGCTTAAAATAATACACTCTAGCATGTTCGAGGTATTTTCCTATCAAAGAAGAGACAGTGATATTGTCACTAATTCCTGCTACCTGAGGTTTGAGACAGCAAATCCCTCGTATGATGAGGTCGATTTTACAGCCTTGTTGTGAGGCTTGGTAGAGGGCTTTGATAATGTCCTTATCTACCAAAGAATTGGCTTTGAGGATAATATGCCCCTGTACTTTGTAGCTAGATTCTTTTTCTATGAGTTTGAGAAGCTTGGGTTTAATCTGCTTGGGTGCCATAAAGATACTATCGAGTTTGGTATGGGTAGAAAATCCTGTCAAAAAGTGAAAGAAATGCGTGGCATCTTTCCCAAAGATTTCTTTGGAAGTAAAATACGACATATCCGTATAGATTTTGGCTGTACCTGCATTGTAATTTCCTGTAGCTAGATGTACATAGCTTTTGAGCTTGTTTGCCTTGCGTTTGATGACTTGTGCAATCTTGGCATGGACTTTGAGTCCTGGTATGCCATAGACTACATGGACTCCTGCTTCTTCTAGTGCTTTTGCCCAACGTAGGTTGTTTTCTTCATCGAACCGTGCTTTGAGTTCTACGAGTACCATCACTTGTTTGCCATCTTGTACTGCGTCAATCAGTGCTTTGACGATAGGAGACTTTTGTCCTGCACGATAGAGAGTCATGCGTATGGCTAGAGTCTCAGGGTCAGCTGCTGCTTGTTTGATAAACTGTATCACAGGCTCAAAGCTATCAAAAGGATGATAGAGCAATATATCTTGCTTGTCCATCGCATCAAAAATATTTTCGCTGTCTAGGGGAGGCAGGATTTTGGGATTAAATGCTGGATAAACAAGGTGTGCTAGGGCAGGGTCTGCTACAATTTGCCACAAACTCCCAAGATGCAAAGGCACATCTTTGTAAGTATAAATATCTTTGGTATCAAGGTTCAGATGAGAGAGTAGAAAGTCAATGAGCTTTTTGTCTGCTCCTTTGATGAGTTCTAGGCGAATGAGTGAGCCTTTGTTTCGTGAACGAAGTCCTTCTTGAAGTATCTCCAAGAAATCATCAGCTTCTTCCTCTTCTATGGCTATATCAGCATTACGCGTCACCCTAAACGGCGTAGAGGCTATCTTGGTAAACCCTGGGAACAGTTCTGATGCAAAATGCTCAACCACAGATTCTATAGGGATAAAGGTATCAGCCATTTGTAAAAATCTAGGCAAGATACGAGGAATACGAATCAGTCCATGCTTGATGTTTTGTGAGTCATCTCTAAGCGTCATTGCCAAACCGAAGCTTAGGTTATTCAGACGAGGGAAAGGATGCGTGGCATCGACGGCAATGGGGATAATTACAGGATAAATTTCATTGAAAAAGCGTTCTCTTACTTCTACTTGCTCTTCTGTGCTTAGGGCTTCATAGTTTTTGACATGGACAGACTTCTCATGTAAAGCAGAGATAATATCCGTATAACAGCGTTCCAAGACTTGATGCTCTTTGTGTAAGTAGGTGCGTATTTGTTGGAGTTGTTCTTTGGGGGTGAGTTTGTCGGCAGCTATTTCTTGGATACCTGCTTTATAGAGGGCTTTGAGTCCTGCGACCCGAATCATATAAAATTCATCCAAATTTGTACCATAGATAGCAAGAAACTTCAGACGTTCCAAAGGGGGAAGGGTAGCATCGAGTGCTTGTGCGAGTACGCGTGAATTAAATTGAAGCCATGAGAGTTCACGGTTGAAATAAAGTTGAGCGTCATTGAGGTCATGCATCATAGGTTCGTAGCCTTGAGAAAGAAATTTTATATATTATAGCATAGAAGAGTTACAATTTTTTGACCGTAGCTATCTCATCACGCAATCGTGCTGCTTCTTCAAAGTCCAAACTTTTTGCAGCCGATAACATTTTGGCTTTGAGTAGCTTGACCAATTGTTGGCGTTCTACTTTAGGCATTTTGTCTAGTTTGCTTCCTTTGTTATAGAGTTCGGATGTATCTTCGACTTTGAGATTGGTATCAAGGTCACGCAATGTAGTCGTAGGTGTAATATTATGTAAAGTATTGTACGCCATTTGTTTTTCTCGTCTGAGCGTGGTAGTCTCTATGGTAAATGCCATCGAATCGGTGACTTTTTTGGCATACATGAGTACCCTACCATTGGCATTACGCGCAGCCCGTCCAGAGGTTTGGATGAGTGCCGTCTTAGAACGTAAAAATCCTTCTTTGTCAGCATCAAGTATGGCTACAAGACTCACCTCTGGCAAATCAAGACCTTCTCTAAGTAGGTTAATGCCTATGAGTATATCAAACTCACCCAAACGCAAAGAGCGTATGGTTTGGTTACGTTCTATCGCGTCCATATCAGAGTGCATGTGCCGACATTTGAGTCCTAGGTCATTATAATAGGTACTAAGCTCCTCGGACATTTTTTTGGTCAGTACGGTAATGAGTATGCGTTCGCCCTTGGCAATGATGGGCTTCATACGGTCGTGTAGGTTTTCTACTTGGTAGGTAGAGTCTATGACTTCTATGGGAGGGTCTAGCAGTCCTGTAGGGCGTACGACTTGTTCTGCTACGACAGAAGAGAGTTCAAGTTCTAGCGCATTGGGTGTAGCAGAGACGAAGAGATAATGGGGGGCTTTGTCAATGTATTCAGGAAACATCAATGGTCTATTGTCTAGTGCAGAGGGCAGTCTAAAGCCATGTTCTACAAGTACTTCTTTACGGCTTCTGTCTCCTGCGTACATCCCTCTAAATTGTGGTAAACTCACATGAGATTCATCGACGATGACGAGATAATCATCATGCATTACTTCAAAATAATCCATCATAGAAAAGGGGGTTTCTCCTGCTTTTTTGCCTGTGAGATGGCGTGAATAGTTTTCTATACCCTTACACATTCCTGTAGCTTCTATCATTTCTAGGTCAAACTCTGTACGCTGTTTGATACGGTTATATTCTAGCATACGGTCATGCTTTTGATAGTAAGCTAGACGAGAATCTAGCTCTTCTTCTATACGTTTGACGGCTAAGGCAAGTTTCTCTTTGCTTACGATAAATTGATTGGCTGCGTAGATAGTCTCTTTCTTCATACTTTCTTGCTTTTGCCCTGTGAGGGTATCAAAGGTATAGATGTCTTCTATCTCATCGCCAAAAAACTCTATACGCGTAGCAAACTCTTGGGCATAGGCAGGATAAATGTCTATGACCTCTCCATTGACCCTAAAGTGACCACGGTCAAAGAAGTCATCATTACGCTTGTATCCCATATCGACAAAGCGTAAAAGCAATGCCTTTTGATTGTATTCTTCTCCTACAACAAGGTCTTGTACTACCGAACGATAGTCTTCGGGTGAGCCTAGACCATAATTCGCAGACACCGAAGCGATGACAATCACATCTTCGTGCATGAGCAAAGAGGCCGTCGTACTCAAACGCAGACGCTCTAGCTCTTGATTGATAGAAGAATCCTTCTCTATAAACAAATCTTGACGAGGCAGATACGCTTCAGGTTGATAGTAATCGTAGTAGCTAATGAAGTATTCTACATGGTGAGTGGGAAAAAAGCTTTTAAACTCTGAATAGAGTTGTGCAGCTAGGGTTTTGTTGTGTGTCATAATGAGGGTGGGCTTTTTGGTATTTTCTATCACTTTTGCCATGGTATAGGTCTTGCCTGAGCCTGTAACACCCAAGAGCGTCTGATAGGTATTGCCTTTCATAATAGACTCAGAGAGATTCTTTATCGCCTGAGGTTGGTCACCTGCTGGTTTATATGGACTTGATACTCTAAAGTTTGGCAAAATATCTCCATTTTTAAGAATTTTTGCTATTATATCATAGCAATTAAAATTATTGAGTATCGGGAGTCATAGATGTCTGCATTAGAAAAACTACAAGCAAAAATACTACAATGGCAAAAAGACCATAATATACTCAAAGACGAAAATACCAAGTTAAAAGTAGAATATGAATCTTTGCTCAAATCCAAAGAAAACCATACCAAAGAATACACAGCACTTCAAGAACAAGTCCATGCCTTGACAGCCGAACTCGAAGAGAAAGATGAAGAGATAGAAAAAATCATCATTCAAGTAGAATCTATTTTAGAATAGTGTACTTACATTATATATAACAAAAGGAACCTTTATGACCACTGTAGGACTCACCATATCAGGCACACGCTATGAGATTAAACTAGAAGAAGAATTTGCAGAGTTTGTCATGCAAGACTTGACAGCCTCAGGTATCAATTTCAATACAGACAACAAAGCCGAGAAGCTACTCAAAGCCTATTTACACCTAGCCAAACAAACCTCCTCACACGAAGATGAGATAGAATTACTCATCGATACCCTAGATGGCTTATAAATATAGATAACTTTGTCTATCTATAATAAAGGTTTAAGGTAAAAGGTATTATACTCTGAATAGGTCAATTAATGAATTGACACTAAAATTTTCAGGAGTTTATCATGAATAACATGAGACGTGGATTTACAATGATAGAATTAATTTTCGTAATCGTAATTATCGGTATTTTGGCAGCAGTAGCCATCCCTAAACTAGCAGCAACAAGAGATGATGCTAAGTTTGTAGCAGAAAAAAGCAAATATGGCAACTTGTTTAACAACAGCTCTCGCAGAATATACAGCAACAGCACTGAAAACTACAATTGCAGTAGCCCCTTGTCTTAATGCTGATGATACTACGATGGTAACTGATGATACTGTAAACTTTCTATATACAGTTTCAGGTAATGGTGGTTATGGTAACGCAGCTATTTCTGGTACTTATGGTGGTTCACAAGTTTCTTTCTAAGAAACTTGCTTTTACCAAAGGAGATAGTTTTCTATCTCCTTTTCTCTTTTACTTCTTACTTTATTTTTACTTCCTTTCTTATTTTTGACAATTCACTTTATAAAGATAAATATCCCATGAATCTTTCATTCCTTTAAATGTATTTATATGAAGAAGCTTCTCCTTTCTCGCTGTAGTATTCAAGTAGTATGGAGATATAATATACTTGTTATTGAGCTTACATAGTACATCAATATTAACTTTTAGGATAGAAACTTCTAATCCTTTTTGGTAATATTTCATTTCATGAGGCATATTTTGAATATAGACTTTACTTCCCCAATGGGCATAAGAAGGTGCTATATTATTGGTATTGAAAAAAATATCTTGAAATGCATATTTATAGCTGAGTGGGTAATTGACAGCATAGCCATCTATTGTATAGAGTCCATTATAAAGTGCAACAGCAGGTTCTATACCATAAGAGAGAAATCTTGGATTATTTTCTAGTAGGATAGATTGCTTAAGTGTTTTAAAGAGTTCTGGAATATAATAGGACTCAAAAGATGCGTATTCTTCTCTTGTCTTTGTTTGATAACTGCTATAACTGTAACTTAGGTGGAATTGTGCAAAGATAAAAAGTATAAGAAAGGTAGAAGTAAAATGTAACTTTTTATAAAGAATCATACTACTTAAAACAAGAAGAATAGTATAGATAAAAGGTTGAATAAATCCTATTCTTGTCATATTAAGTGCTTTAAAAATGGGAAAAACTTCGCTAATAAAAGCAAAACCTTGATATTTAAAGAGCATCGAAAAGATGGACAAGAGTATGATAAAAATAACTAACATGGCTAAGTACTTATTTTTATGACTACAATACATACTGATTAAACTGAGTATGACTATAGAGGGAAGTGTCAGTTTATGGATAAGTATGCTATCCCAAAATGTACCTATAAAAGACAAAAGAATAGCAACCCATATTATTAAGGATTCTTTAGCAGTGAATCTACGATTAAAAAGAGTAAGAAGCAGGGTAGTTAATATCAACGGTAAGAGATAGTGCTTTTGCAAAGATTGTGCATGGGGGACATTGCCAAATAAAAATTGTACGAGAGATAAACGATAGGTTTCTAGTAAGTCTTCTTTAAAAAAAATGTTAAATTCACTACGATGAGATACAAACCCTGAGTCTATAAACATTGTATAGAGTAATCTATATTCTGTAAGTAAAAATATTGTACCAAATAGAAATAATGCTATGAGGAGTCGAGTATGTACTTGTTTGTTTTGAATGCTAATCCATAGTAAATAGATACCTGCAAAAATAAAATAAAACATATAAAACAAGATAAAACTGCTGTAAAGTGGTAGGACTATAAGTAATATCCAATCCCATTTGGTATCTATATGATTTCTAATGTTGAGAAGGCTATAGCTTACTAAAGGTATGCTGACGAGTGTAAGTCCTGCTCCTGACCAATACGGAATGAGGGCAAAATATAATGCACCTATAAATATTGGTACATTTTGATAATAGTTATTTTTTTCGACAACATATCTTTGCAGAAAGATATACATTGAAAAAAATGCAACAAGATGAATAAGCACTTCATTAATAATATAAGCTGTTTTTGTTTCAAAAAAATAATATAACCATAAAATGAGGTCAAATTCTTTAAAATAGCTTGAACGGGGCAATCCACTCATCATATTGGGAATAATAGCATTATTATCGGCAAATATCATACCACTTTCTGCTAATATTTTGTACCAAACAACAGTTGAATCAAGATTATCAAAGATAGGGACATAAAACTGACCACTATAAAAGAGTAAGGGTGAAAGAAGTATAAAGATGAAGGAAATACTCAAAGCAATCCATAGTTTATTTTGGCTAAGTAATTTGTTGATAAAATTTAGAGACATATTTGATAACCTTATTTTGTGTTTCTTGTGTGAGTGAATAATACATAGGTAAGCGAATAATAGCTTCACTCTCTTTGGTAGTAAAACTATCTTCTGCGTGAAAAGTACCAAATTTCAGTCCAGCAGTAGAACTATGTAGAGGAACATAATGAAATACACAAAGAATATCTTGCTCTTTTAAGTAGCGTAAAAGTGCCGTTCTTTCTTGTATATCTTTGGTTTTGATATAGAACATGTGTGCATTATGTATGCAACCTTTTGGAATGATGGGCAGTGTAATTTTAGCTTGGTCTTGCAGGGGTTTGAGTTGTTGATAATAATAATTCCATGAGCTTAAACGGTCTTTATTAATAGTATCTGCATCTAAGAGTTGTGCATAAAGATAAGCAGCTTGAAGCTCTGAGGGGAGGTAGGAGCTTCCCAATTCTACCCAAGTATATTTATCGACTTGTCCTCTAAAAAATTGATTTCTATTGGTACCTTTTTCTCTAATAATTTCCGCATGGTCTAAATATTTATCATCATTGATAAAAATAACTCCACCTTCTCCACCAGAGGTATAGTTTTTGGTTTCATGAAAAGAATAAGTCCCTATGTGACCGATACTTCCTAAGGCTCTTCCTTTGTAAGTACTCATCATACCTTGGGCTGCATCTTCTATGACAACCAAATTATGACGATTGGCAATATCCATAATGGTATCCATTTCACAAGCGACTCCTGCATAATGTACGGGAATAATGGCTTTGGTTCGCGAAGTAATAGCTTGTTCTATTTTGTTTTCATCAATATTCATAGTATCGGGGCGAATATCAACAAAAACTATCTTTGCTCCACGAAGGGCAAAGGCATTGGCCGTTGAGACAAAAGTATAAGAAGGCATGATGACTTCATCCCCTTCTTTGAGTCCGATGAGTAACGCTGACATCTCTAGTGCATGGGTACAAGAAGTGGTTAATAGTGCAATCTTGGTTTTGGTTTTATCTTCAAACCATTTTTGACATTTGAGCGAGAAGTTTCCATCTCCTGAAATTTTTGATTGGTGCATGGCTTCTAAAACATATTGTTCTTCTGTACCTAAATAGGGTGGTTTATTAAATGGAATCATATGTACCTCTTTATATAAAAATTGCTATCCATAATGGACTTTGCCCTTGTAACATTTTTAGGAAATAATATATTCCAATGGAAATTTGGATACTAAGTAACACTAATAATAGATATCTTTTGAGTTTGTTCATTACATGATAGAGTGCAAAGAATTTGATGATAGAAAATAGATAAAGTAAACTCATAGCTATCATATAGCTCCAAGAAAAGTTAGCATGAGCATAGTATTTTCCTGTTTGTGCAAAAGAACTATAGAGAATCAGTCCCATACCTACTTGTAACCAACTCAGTAAAATAGCGTTCTCATGAATAATTTTAGATTCTAGTAATAAAAATAATAAGGGAAAGGCTAAAGCTAAGAGAATAGAGTAGGCTATGTTTTGTGATTTTTCTGACCAAACCCCTAAAAAATCAAAAATCACTTTAGAATCTCCATTGTGGAATGTATGGGTGAATTGATAGGCAAGTACAGCTATACTAATAAAAGAGAGGATAAGAAAAAAAATCTTAAATTGTGTATCTTTTATTTTCTTGATGAAAGCAAATATAAATAATGCAGGTAGAAACATAATGACAAAACTAGGCTTGGCAAAGAGAGAAAGGGTAAGAAATATAGTAGTAAATATATAATAGGTATTTTTCTTTTCTGTAATGGCTAAGAGTATATAAAACATAGTCAGCAGTGCAAAAGGTTTCACTGTCCATAAAGTAACATTATGCCATATATTGGGAGAACCTTGACCCATATAAATAATAATATTATACCAAGGTAAATTTAGTGGTCCCATGATAATAATAGAAAAAGTAATTAAAACAAGTAGATACTGTGGTATCTTTAAGGTCTTTCCAGCGATACTATAAACAAGATATGTCCATAGTGTTACAAGAGCAGAAGAGCTAATCACAGCTGAATATTCAATGGAGATAGAGAATATTAGAGAGGTAATGTAGACTAAATAATGCCAAAGAGGATGAGGAATATAATATTCTTTTATAGAAAAATATTGATATAAAAATACAATATGTGGTTGGGTATCACTCATATAATTTTTTGCAAAAATTTGCTGGTATGTTAAGAAGCTGATAGCTAAAAAGATAGTAAGTAGTAGAATAAGTAAGAGATAATGATACTTAATATATTTCATAGGCTAGTACTTGTGATGATGATTCCCGTGATAATAAATAATAATCCTATGAGTTTTTGCCATGTAAAAAGTTCATTAAATACTAATATGGAGACAATAAATATGAGAACAAATCCTAGTGTAGTAAATGGATAGGCATAAGATATTTCAAATTTAGTCATGGCTATCATCCACGATAATCCTGATAACAGAGTGAAGAGTAAAGACAAAATAATATAAGGATTAAAGAGCATAGAAAAAGCAAAAATGAACTTATCTATGATACTATCATATCCATCCAAAGAAAAAGAGGACATTTTCCATTTGATAATAAGCTGACTACTGACAGCAAAGATTATTGTAAGAAATATATATAAGTGGCTAAAGAAAAAATGCATTATTGAGTATCCAAGATGTAGCTTTTTTCTAATTTTAATAAATATTTACTTCTGTTTTTAATCTTTTTAGCAGGAGAACCGATATAAATACTCCAAGATTTTGTATTTTTTGTGACTAACGACATTGCTCCTATAGAAGTACCTTTTTTCAAATGGACTCCTGGCATGATAATTGAACCTGCACCGATAATAGAATACTTTCCAATACGAATAGCTTGTTTTAGCTCATTCTTATATTGCTTAGGAATGGTAGAGTTTGTCATACTCATACCAAAGTAATCATCATTTTGAGTAAAAATTTTTACGGCATAAGCAATCGTTGTATAGTCTTTCAGAATAATACCTTTCTCTCCTCCAGCAATGAGACACATAGGGGTAATATGTACATTTTTACCAATTTTAATTTTACCTGATATAACACAAAAATCATCAATACGAGAGTTATCATTGATGCTTATTTTATCACAATTATAAATACTTGCGTTTGTACTAATTTTGACATTTTTACCTATATACTTAAATCCTAATGTATGTAGTATTTTATCTGAATAATAAGCCAATGTTAATCCTTATATATATTACGAATGATACTAAAAGGTCTATGCTTCGTTTCTATAAAAATTTGAGATAAGTAAATACCTATCATACCTAAGGATAAAATAATCAACCCACCAAAAAACCAAATGGAGACAATAATAGATGTCCAACCCTCAAATGCAATATTATAAAATAGTTTATTGTAGAATAATTTCATGATAAATAACGACGAAATAAAAGTAATAATAAACCCTATATTGAATATATAGACCAAAGGTTTGCTACTAAAAGAAGTAATAGATCTAATAAGTAATGCAAGTTTTTTCTTAAATGTGTAGGTTGTTGGACTGGTTGATGCTTTATGAAAGACTAAAGGTTTTTGTTTAAACCCACAATGATAAAATAGTCCATGGGCAAATAATTCACTCTCTTGATATTGAATGAGTGTGTCATTGTATTGTTTAGTAGTCAGTCTGACTGTTGTGATATTGGTAGGAATACTAATATCTGAGAAAAAGTTAAAAATTTTATAAAAAAGTGTGCCACTCCATCTTTCAAACCAAGCACCTTTACGACTTTCCTGCACACCATAAATGACATCTATATTCGTGCTATTTTCTAATTCTTCCCAAAATATACCCAAGAGTTCAGGTTTTTCTTCCAAATCTACATCAATTAAAAATATAAATTCGCCACTTACATGAGATAGACCTGTCATAATAGCCTTGTGATGTCCAAAATTCCGTGAAAGTTCTATGACTTTTATTTTAGAGTCTTTATTATAAAGCTTTAATATCTGAGAAAGACTGTCATCAGGAGAACCATCATCTACAAAAATAATTTCATAATCATCTGTAATTTTTTGAGCCTCTATACTAATACGATTATAAAAATCTTCTATATAAGGTGATGATTGATATAGAGTAGTTACTATAGAAAGTTTCATTTTTGATACCTTAAGTTATATAAAGTGTAATATAAAAATTATACCTTAAATATCAATAGTTTTATCTAAAAATAGATTAATCTATTTATCTTATTAGGATTTTATGCTATACTTTAACAATATAAAAATATGAGGAGAATACTATGAAAAGTGCATTCACAATGGTAGAATTGGTTTTTGCTATCGTTATTATAGGTATATTGGCTTCTGTAGCCATTCCCAAATTAGCAGCAACTAGAGATGATGCCCAGATAGTGTCTGCTAGAACAGCTGTCGCTGCCTTACGTTCAGCCATTTCTACCGAAAGACAAAAACGTATTCTAGGTGGTAACTTTGATGCTATTCTTGCTTCTGAGGCTGAAGATCTTTTAGGCTATGGCTTACCTGCTGGTTGGGAGCGAATAGGGGAGAACTTTATTTTTACTGGACCTAGTAATGATACCTGTATCTTTACCATTAATACCAATAGATTTGTAAAAGATGATGCCAATTGTACAATGGTTGGGATGTCTGATTTATAGACGATCCGATACCTTTTTTGTATTATTATAAAGTCAGTCTTCATAAATCTTCGGCACCTATACTCACTTATAGCTCCTTAGTAGCTATCGAGCTGGGTAGGGTAGTGCTTGTGGGACTCAAAAGTACAGAAAAACAAGCTGTGATTTATGTACAAACAACTAACCCTACTTTTGCAACTACTGCTATACTTTCTCTCCTAGACTATTACTATACTCCTTTACAAATACAAATGGCTACTTTTATCTCTGCTTACTATTTCTCTTCTTTTTCTGAAGCGATTGGACTTTTCTTACCTTATGCTACCATAGCAGTATCAGTAACACCCCTCATGCTTCCTATTGTGACTAAGCCTATACTTTCTCCTGCACAGCAAAAAGCCTATGAAGGACTTTTGCCATACAAAAGGGCAGTACTCTTTGGTGTGACAGGCTCAGGAAAGACAGAAATTTTTATCTCTTTGATAATCAAGATGCAAGAAGAGGGTAAAAGTGCTATCTTCTTGATGCCAGAAATTTCGCTTACCCCACAAATGGAGAAACGTTTGTCTGTGTATTTTGGTACGCGTGTGGCTATGTGGCACTCCAAACTTACCAAAAAGCGTAAAACGGCTATCTTGGAAGGTATGGCTAGACGAGAAATCACTATTATCGCAGGGGCAAGGTCTGCACTGTTTGTACCTTTGCCTCATTTAGGGCTTATTATCGTCGATGAAGAACATGATGATAGTTATAAGGCTTCTAGTAGACCCCGTTATCATGCACGAGATGTGGCACTTTTTATGGGACAAAAATATGATGCACAAGTCATCTTGGCATCAGCAACTCCTTCTATTGGCTCTTATTATAAGCATCCCGTCATTAGGCTCAAAGAGGCATATAGACAAAAAGCCAAAACCTATACCTTTATCACAGGTACGGCTATCAACCGTACTATCTTAGAGAGCCTTTCTTCACATTATAAGGCAGGACATCAATCTTTGCTTTTTTTGCCTACACGAGGGAACTTCAAATATCTCTATTGTGAAAAGTGTGGCAAGACGCACTTTTGTCCTTATTGCTCTGTAGGTATGGCATTGCATAGAAAGTTTCGGCATTTGAAGTGTCATTATTGCAATTATACCGAAGCCATACGCGAAGAATGTAGCTATTGTAATCATAGTCCACTCCAAAGCAATAGGATGGGTACAAGCGAAGCCATAGAGATTATCGGCGAAGCGATAGAGGGATTGAGTATTGAGCAGTTTGACAAAGACAGCATTAGTAGCAGTAAAAAGCTCAAAGATGCCCTAAAGCGTTTTGAAAGCAAAGAGAGTCAATTACTTTTGGGTACACAGATGCTTAGTAAGGGGCATGATTATGCCAATATTACGCTTTGTGTGATTATGGGACTAGATTATATCTTGGGGCTTTCAGATTATAGGGCAAGAGAAAGGGCACTTGCCTTATTGTTTCAAATTGCAGGACGAAGTGGTAGGGCATTAGAAGCCGAAGTACTCGTACAAACAGCTGATGCCGATTTCTTCAAACGTTATTTATCTGATTATGAATACTTTATCAAAGATGAACTGGCTTTTTTGGAGATGGCTGAGTATCCTCCTTTTGTCTTCTTGGCTCGTATTCTGATTGCCCACAAAGACGAAAGTAAAGCAGGTAAAATTACCCTAGATACCGTCAGTCAGCTCAAAGCCTTTGTAGAGGTAGAAATAGTAGGCTCAGGCAAAGCACCCGTAGAGCGTGTGGCAAACAAATTTAGATTTCATATCTTACTCAGAGCCAAAACGCGAAAAAGCCTATTAACGGCATTGCATCAAGTCAATAGAAGAGAGTTAGAGATAGATATTGACCCTGTAGAGTTTTCTTAAGGATAAGAGAATATAATAAAGTTAGGTCAATTATTGAATTGATACTACCGATTATACACAGGAGTTTATTATGAACACGATGAGAAAAGGATTTACCATGATAGAATTGATATTTGTGATTGTTATTATAGGCATATTGGCAGCTCGTTGCTATCCCGAAGTTGGCAGCTACTAGGGATGATGCGAAGAAAGTAGCAATTTTAGCTGATGTGAAGACTTGTTTTACGAATGTAATAGCAGAATATACGGCAACAGGGGTTGAAAATACATCTGCAGCAGGTTGTACTAATCCAGCTCTTACTGTAGCTATTATAGCAAATGGTATCAATGCTAACAAAGTTCAAGTCTCATATGTAATACCAGGAGAAGGAACTACCACTCTTAATAAAGATTTTAAAGGCACACAAGTAAGTTTTTAATTCTCTTAATATCCCTTCTAGCTTATTTCGCTAAAATAACGAAAGTATAGCGAGAAGGGCTAATAATGAAACCAAGAATCCCAACCAAAAAGATTTATGTAGGCGATGTAGCCGTAGGTGGAGATGCACCTATTTCGGTGCAGTCTATGACCTATTCGGATACGCATAACATTGAAGCTACTGTAGCACAAATCAACCGTTTGCACTTTGCAGGGGCTGATATGGTGCGTGTGGCTGTGCCAGATATGCAAGATGCTTTGGCTCTTCAAGCGATTAAATCACAAATTTCTCTTCCTCTTATTGCCGATATTCATTATAATTATAAATTGGCACTCGAAGCTGCCAAATGGGTCGATTGTATTCGTCTCAATCCTGGTAATATTGGTGAGAAATATCGTATCAAAGAGATAGTCAAGGCTTGTCAAGAAAGAAACCTCCCTATACGCATAGGGGTCAATGCAGGAAGCCTAGAAAAAGAGTTTGACCAAAAGTATGGAGCGACGGCTGAGGGTATGGTAGCATCGGCTGAGTACAATATCAAATTCTTGGAAGACTTGGGCTTTACGGATATCAAAATCTCACTCAAAGCTTCCGATGTCGATAGAACCGTCGATGCCTATAGACTTTTGCGTCCCAAAAATGCCTATCCTTTTCACTTGGGTGTGACTGAAGCAGGGACTATCTTTCACGCTACTATCAAATCTGCTATAGGACTGGGTGCATTGCTTTTGGATGGAATAGGCGATACGATGCGTATTTCTATCACAGGAGAACTTGAAGAAGAGATAAAAG
Organism: Sulfurovum sp.; assembly: GCA_030949325.1. Lineage (GTDB taxonomy): Bacteria > Campylobacterota > Campylobacteria > Campylobacterales > Sulfurovaceae > Sulfurovum. Next base: position 9,927 of record JAUZSQ010000084.1, on the reverse strand, counting down.
TAGGCAAAGCCATACTCAAAGACTCAGGACGTATCAAAGAAGGACTCAATATCATTTCTTGTCCTACTTGTGGACGGATAGAAGCCGATTTGGTCACAGCCGTAGCAGAAGTAGAACGCCGAACAGCCCATATCAAAACCCCGATGGATGTCTCTGTCATGGGATGCGTGGTCAATGCCATTGGTGAAGCCAAACATGCTGATGTAGCCATAGCCTATGGCAAAGGGGCAGGACTGGTGATGCTTCGAGGTGAAGTGGTGGCACGTTTACCTGAGAAAGAATTGGTCGATAGATTTGTACTCGAAGTAGAAAAATTTGCCAAGGAGAATGCTTAGTGGATAATATGTACAATCTCAATATCGAACGGGCTGTGCTTTCTGCTATTATCTTTGACCCAGAAGTCTATGAAGAGATTGCGAGTCAATTACAAGCCCCTGATTTTTATCTGCCTTTTCATCAACATATCTTTGAAGCGATGGAATCTTTGTACAATGAAGAAAAACCTTTAGATGATGAGTTTTTACGGAGTAAGTTAATCAGTACCAAGCATTTTGATGAAGTGGCTATGCTTGATTTACTCTCTGCCAATCCTATTAGTAATACCTCAGCCTATGTCAAAGAGATTAAAGCCAAATCTACAAAAAGAGCCTTGGCAAGATTGGCAACAGAGATTAAAAAAGTCACCATAGAAGACGATTTACCTGCTGATGAGGTCATGAACCTAGTAGAAAAAAAGCTCTATGAAATCACCCAAAATTCTACCTCAGAAGACTTTAGAGAATCCAAAGAAATTACTCTAGCCATGATGGGAGAGATAGAACGTCTCAAACTCTTGGGTAATTCTCGTCTCATTGGTACAGACACAGGATTCAAAGACCTCAACGACAAAACAAGTGGTTTTGGCAAAGGAGATTTGGTCATTATCGCAGCACGTCCTGCCATGGGGAAATGTCTAGGAAAGGGAACCCATGTCCTCATGTATAATGGTACACTCAAAAAAGTAGAAGATGTTTGTATAGGGGATAGACTAATGGGAGATGATTCTACTCCTCGTAATGTACTTTCGTTAGCATCTGGTCGAGAAGAGATGTATTGGGTACGCCAAAATAAAGGCATTGATTATCGTGTAAATAAGTCTCATATTCTTTCATTGAAACGCTCACGAAATGAAGGTCGCCATACACATGGAGATATTCTAAATATAGAAGTATCTGAGTATATAACAAAGTCTGATAAATTTAAGACTAATTATAAGGGGTATAAAACTAAATTAGATTTTTCTAAATTAAAGTTTATAAATGATAGTTTTGAATTTACTAAAGAGTTGGAAGATTCTGATATCAAAGTCCAATATGATAAAGTAGATGATTATTATGGTTTTGTTTTGGATGGGAATCATTTGTTTTTGCTTGAGGATATGACGGTGACTCATAATACAGCAATTGTCCTCAATATGACACTTAAAGCATTAGAGCGTGATGAGGGGGTGGCGTTTTTTTCTTTGGAAATGCCTGCTGAGCAGTTGATGCTTCGATTGCTTTCGGCAAAGACTTCTATACCTTTGCAATCTCTGAGGGTAGGGGATTTGAGGGATGAGCAGTGGTCTCAACTTTCAGCTGCGACACAAGAACTCTCTCAGAAGAAATTGTTTGTAGATGATGGGGGATATGCGACGATTCATCATGTACGTTCCAAATTGCGTAAGCTCAAATCTCAGCATCCTGAGATTACGATGGCAGTGATTGACTATTTACAATTGATGTCAGGGGACAATAAAGAGGGGCGACAGCAAGTGGTATCTGAAATATCCCGAGGTTTGAAGCAACTAGCAAGAGAGCTTCAAATCCCGATTATCGCACTCTCTCAGCTCAATCGTGGGGTGGAGAGTAGGGACAATAAGCGTCCTATGCTTTCAGATTTGCGTGAGTCAGGTGCGATTGAACAAGATGCTGATATTATTTTGTTTGTGTATCGTGATGATGTCTATCGTGAAGCCATGGAAAAAGAAAAAAGAGATGAAAGCCAAGGCTGATGGCAAAGAATATTCTTCTGACTTTAGTAAGAAATCTGAAGAAGATGCCGAGATTATTATTGGCAAACAAAGAAATGGACCTACGGGTACCGTGACGTTGGTCTTTCAGAAAAACTTTACACGCTTTGTGGATAAGAGCCATACTCCTGCTTTTTCTATAGAGTATGAAGACAGTGATATTCCTATGCAGGAAGCGACGATAAATGCAGAAATGCCTTTTATAGGCTAATATCTCATGCAGTTAGAAAAGCCCAAACTCTTTCCTGAGAGACAGGCTTTATCAAGGTGATGGCTTTTCTTTTGCTACTCATTGTGATACGTCTTTTGTTTAGCTATCAAGAATATCAAGGGTTTATCACCAAGCCTTTTTATTATACTTATGCCCATGTGACTTTGGCATATGAAAAAACCAAGAAAAACAAACGTTATCAAGTGCTTAAACTCAAAAGTGATGAGGGATTGCACTTTTATACCACTACACATCTCAAAAAAGACTTCAATCAGTACCGATTACGTGTACAAATCTTCCCTAATGACAGTATAGGATTTACTGACTACTTAGGTACATTTTATATCAAAAGTAAGATAAAGAAGCAAGTACGCTTAGACAGTACAGGTAAAGACAGACTTTTAGCCAAAGTAGCGTCTGCTCATAGTGACCCACATTTACAAAGCTTTTATAAGGCTATCTTTTTTTGCTACTTCTATAGACCCTAGCTTACGTCAACAAATAGCAAGGCTTGGGGTGAGTCATTTGGTGGCTTTGAGTGGTTTTCATTTGGGGATACTTTGGGGTTTGGTGTATGGGGTGCTTTTGTTTGGCTATCGTCCTTGGCAACAAAAGTTTTTCCCTTATCGTCATGCCCTTTTTGATGTGGGACTGGTGGCAATGACGGTTTTGGGTTTGTATGTATGGTTGGTAGATTTCCCTCCTTCATTGTTGCGTTCGTATGCGATGGTATTGGTAGGATGGGTCGTGTTGTTGTTGGGGATGGAGCTTTTGAGCTTTACTTTCTTGAGCAGTATTGTGTTGAGTCTTGTCTTATTATTTCCTTCTTTATTGGTCTCTTTGTCTTTTTGGCTTTCTGTCTCAGGGGTGTTTTATATCTTTTTACTCTTACAGTATAGCAAAAACTTTCATGCCCTTGTAGTGACGGTATGGATGACCTTTGGTATCTTTGTCTTGATGCTTCCTGTGGTACATGGTATTTTTGAAGTGACAAGCCTTTATCAGCTTTTGTCGCCTTTTTTATCTTTGGCATTTATTGTGTTTTACCCTTTGGTGATGCTTTTGCATCTTGTAGGTTATGGGGATATGCTCGATACGCTATTGTTAGGACTCTTTGCTTTGCCACAAGAGAGCTATGAAGTAGGCTTTCCTTTGTGGATGCTAGTACCTTATATCATGCTTTCTTTAGGGGCGATATTTTCCAAAAAGTTATGGGTATTATTGCTTTTGAGTGCGGGTTTATATACTTTCTATCTCTTCGCCTTGGTTGAGTAAGGCACAAAACTTCAAGCCATGAATAAAAATAGCCCAAGAGATATAAATCCACAAAAAGAAGAAGAGTAAAGTAGAAACACTACCATAGATACTGGCATACGTTTTGTTGTGTAAGACATAAAACACAAAGGCACTTTTACTCAAATACCATACCAAAGAGGTGATAAAAGAGCTAATGAGGGCAGAAGAAATCTCTATGTCTGTATTGGGAGAGAGTTGGTAAGCTACATAAAACATCATCCATACGATGAAGTAGGGTAATATACTATAGAGATGAATCATGCTCGTGATACTGCTTTTGTCCAAATACACTTGAAGTACAGCAGAGAGATAAAAAGAACTAGCCATCAAAGTAGGGATGATAAGGACTAAGAGTATATAGGTTTTAAAAGCTTGAAAAATACGACGTGAGGGGGTGTTGAAAATTTTATTGACAATATAATCATAATTTTTAAAAAACATTATGGAGGCAAAAGTGACATAAAATGCTCCTACATAGCCTAGCTTATCAGAGTTCTCCATAAAGGTATTGATGTATCGCATGATTTCTTTGGACTCAGTAGGCAAGAGGTTGGAAAAAATGAGTGCTTCGACTTTGTCATACATAGAATTAAACAAAGGCATCGTGGTAAAAACAGAGAGGGTAATGACCAAGAGAGGGATAATAGAGAAAATAGTACTCCAACTCAAACTTGATGCATAATGGCTTAATTTATCATCAAAGAGGTCTTTGTAAAAGTCTCTCAAAAAAAAGGTAATAATTTTTAAAAAGAGACTTGAATGGGGTATTTGACTGTATCACTTAGTTGGGTAATCCCATTTTCCCAGGGTTGAGAATATTGTTGGGGTCAAATGATTTCTTGATGTCTTTAAAGAGTTGTATTTCCATATCGTTAAAAGCAATACCCATAAAAGGTGCTTTGGACGTACCGATACCATGCTCACCTGAGAGTGTCCCACCCATATCAACGACCATTTGGAAAATCTCTTCTATGGCTTGGTGACCTCGGTGTAAGGCTTCTTCGTCTGAGCCATCTTCTACCATGACATTGACGTGAATATTGCCATCTCCTGCGTGACCAAAACAAGGGACTTTGAAGTTATACTTTTTGCCAATGGCATAAATATTTTCGAGTGCCTTTGGTAACATAGAACGAGGTACAGAAATATCTTCATTGAGCTTTTTGTTCCCAAAGATAGTGATAGCAGGAGAAGCATTACGTCGTGCGTACCATAGTTCATTACGATGGGCTTCATCACGAGCAACGATAAAGGATTGGGCATTGTTTGCCTTGAAAGACGCTTCGAGGGTTTCGAGCTGAAAGGCGACTTCTTCGGGTACATTGCCATCGACATCACCAATGAGCAATGCCCCAGCTTCAGCAGGTAAATCTACCCCTAACTTTTCTTTGAGGGCTTGGACAACAAGCGCATCCATAAACTCCATTGCCACAGGATTTGCACCCAAGGCTAGAGATTTGAATACAGCATTCATCGCATCATCAACGCTAGGGAAAATACCCATATAGCCTTTGGTATATTTGGGTTTGGGGATGAGCTTGAGTGTAATCTCTGTAAGGACGGCTAGTGTGCCTTCTGAAGCGATAAGAATACCTGCTATGTTGTATCCTGCTACATCTTTGATAGTACGTTTTCCTGCACGGATAATATCACCATTGCTACGCACAGCACGTAAAGCCATGACATAATCTTTGGTAATGCCATACTTCGCAGCACGCATTCCTCCTGCATTTTCACTGACATTGCCACCAAGGGTAGAGTAGGCTTCACTCGCAGGGTCAGGAGGGTACATCAAGCCTACTTCTGCTGCGGCATTTTGTAAATCCATATTGATGAGTCCAGGTTGTACGACGGCTACCATATTTTGCATATCAATCTCAAGGATTTTGTTCATGTGCTTTTCCATGCCTAAGTATGATACCACCATTGGTTGGCAATGCCCCACCTGTAAAGCCCGAACCTGCCCCTCTAGGGGTGATGACGATTTGATGGGTATTACAATAGATGAGAATATCAGAGACATCTGCTTCATCTCTAGGAAATACCACAGCCTCAGGCTCAAAACGTGTACGCGTTGCATCATAAGAATAGGCAATGAGATGGGCTTTGTCTGAATACACATTTTCTTTGCCTAAGAGTGTTTCAAAGTATTGAATCGCTTTTTTGTCTAACATTATAACGCTCCTACAGCTTGATAATAATTGCCTGTTTCACTGCCACCAAACCAACCACTCTCTATACTATCAAAACGCATATAAAAGGGAAACTTTCCTTGGCTCACGCTACCTATACGGGCTTTCTTGGCGATGACTACACCTGAAATAGGGTCAAGGAGGACTTCTGAATCTTTGTGTACGATATAAATGAGACCGACTTGATATTTCTTAGCAAAGTGTAGTAGGTTAGCTTTGGTAGCTCTGCCTTCTCCTTCTACGGAGAGATAGAGTGCAAATAGGTCAGGATGTATCCACTTTTTGTTATAGCTTTTGGTCACTCGTGCATAGGTATCAGCATCAGGAGCTAGAACCAAGACATTGTTATAGAGGTATCCACCTATGACTTTGTCGCCCTTACGCACGGTGGTTTTGACTGTAGGGAGTTCATCATGGTGTATGATGTCAGCTGAGATAAGTATGCTAGTACCATCTAAGCCCGTTTGAGTCAAACGAGAGTTAATAGCATGAAGCGTCTTGTCATAACTATGTACGACGACAGCAGTCATACCATTATGCATAAAGGGCTTTTGTAGCATGATAGATGTGTCATTGACCGATTGCACAGAAGTATGGACAGTAGAAGGGAAAAACCCTGCAAAAAGAGGTAAAGAGAAGACAGAGAGCAGTACTATTTTGTACATAGTAATCCTTTGATATTTAGTAGGTTGATTATACTAACAATATAGTAAAAGTTTAGTCATATCTTGGGATAAATACATTCAACTGTTGTATAATGGCAGTAGATTTACAAGAGGGTAGTGAAGTATGAGAAGTGTCAAAGGTATCAACGTGAGTATGGTTTGGGTGTTTCTAGTGTCGCTGTGCTTGTCTTCTGTATTGTTTGGTGCGAAGCTGAGTGTACAGACATGGCAAAAGGGTGAAAGCTTTTCGCAATATGTGCAAAGACAGGGGATGGAGTTTGCCGTAGATAGTGGTATTTCGGAAGAAGATAGTAAATATCTTTCAGAAATTCAAGCCAATCAAGCATTTTATGTCCTCAAAGATACTGATGAGTCTATTGAACAAGTGCTTGTGCCTATTGGGGAAGAGATGCAAATTCGTCTTGCCAAAGAGCGAAGGAGTGGGCGTTTTATTTTTGATATTATCCCTATTTCGTACAAAGAAAAAGAGTATAGTGCCACGGTAACTATTTATTCTAATCCTCACACCGACATCAAAAAAACCTTGCACTATCCTGCCCTTGCTGATAAAATGTCACAGCTTCTCAAAGGCACAGTCAATACCAGAGGACTCAAAAAAGGTGATACGCTTTCTTTTATCTATGTGCAAAAGACGCGTATGGGAAAGCCTTATTATATGCCACATATCAAGATAGCGATGCTAGATTCCAAAGGTAAAAAACAACTTATTTATGCCGATGAGGACGGATATGGCTATACCAGTAGCAAGAAATCTCAGGCGTATACGGTCAAGGGCAGAAAGAAAGTCACCTATACAAGACGTGTCAAGGTCAAAGGTAAAAAGCATCGCTTTATCATGCCTTTGCGTCATGCACGGATTACCTCTTCTTTTTCACGTCGGCGTTTTCATCCGATACTGAAGCGTTATCGTCCCCATCATGGCACAGACTTTGGAGCAAAACGAGGTACACCGTTGTTGGCTGTGAATGCAGGGAGGGTGATATTCTCTGGCTATATGGGAGGCTATGGTAAGGTAGTCAAGATTAAGCACGATGGAGGATATGTCTCCTTGTACGCACACCAAAGCCGTATTCGTGTCAAGCGAGGCTCTTATGTCAAAAAAGGACAGATTATTGGTCATGTAGGAAGCACAGGACGCAGTACAGGACCACATCTACATTTTGGATTGACCAAAAATGGTCGCTGGATTAACCCTATGAAAGTATTGAGCCGTAAAAGTGCCAAGCGTACTATCTTGAAGAAGATGACCAAATATGAGGCTACGAGTACCACCAAATATAAAACCGTCAATATCAAAAATGCCAAAGAGAATAAGACCAAACTTTTGGAGCATATCAAAACCCAAGGTAAACCATTTATCTGGCATACTTTGGAACAACGCAGTATAAGGATAGACCATGTCATCTAAGATTCAAAATTTTCAACTAGAACCTCTAGTCAACGCACATTTCATCAAAACTTCTTTAGCCAGATATGAGCAAAACAACCAAGCCAAGACTTGGGAACTCATACAAGCCCATGATTCTGTAGCTATACTCATTTATCACCGTGACAAAGAAGCCTTTATCGTAGTCAAACAGTTTCGTCCTGCTGTCTATTGCAACAATCAAAATGGTATGACCGTAGAACTTTGTGCAGGAATAGTAGATAAAGACCTAAGCCTCATAGAGATTGCCAAAGAAGAGATAGAAGAAGAATGTGGCTATGCCGTCAAAGTAGAAGATATGCAAAGAATCACCTCTTTTCACAGCTCAGTAGGCTTCGCAGGGTCTAAGCAAACCTTGTATTATGCCCAAGTAGATGAAACGATGAAAGTCAGCGAAGGAGGAGGGATAGACTCCGAAGAAATCGAAGTCATTACCCTGAGCATCTCAGAAGCCAAAGCCTTCATCTTTGACGAAAGTATCGCCAAATCTTCGGGTTTGATGTTTGCTTTTATGTGGTTTTTTGCGAGAGGGTAATAGTATGACAAGTAAGTAGGGGCAGACCTCTGTGTCTGCCCTTTCTCGTTCCCACCGTCCTCGGTGGGAATGCATACGAGACACACAACACTAACCAAACTATTCAAATAAAAGAGCTATACTATACCCATGGGACGAAGTAGATATAAAATACATGAACCAACACATCCACATTTTGTAACGTGTACGATACTTAATTGGTTACCGATATTTACACGAAAAGAGAGTGTCGATATATTGATTCAAAGCTTAAAACATTTACAAAAAGAAGAAAACCTCAAACTCTATGCCTATGTAATGCTTGAAAATCATATACACCTTATCGTTCAAAGTGATGATGTTGCTAAGAGTATGAGACACTTCAAATCATTTACAGCAAAAGCACTTTTGAAACTACTACAAAGAGAAAACGCCCATACCCTACTGAAACAATTTAAATTTTATAAAAAAGCACATAAAACGTAACCCCCATAATAACCCCACCAACCCCTAAGAAATCCTAACTACCCCATCATCACTTACATTCCAAGGTAACAACGCTTCAATATCTCTACCATCCCTTTGATAATAAGGAAACTCAGTCATAAGATACTTCAAATAGTGATATGGTTCCAATCCATTAGCCTTAGCAGTCTCTATAATAGTGTACCAAGTAGCAATAGCCTCAGCACCTTTAACAGATGTAGCAAATAACCAATTCTTCCTACCAAGTACCATAGGTCTTATATGGTTTTCTGCTCCATTGTTATCTATATTGAGTCTGCCATCGGTGAGATAGACTTCTAACTTAGCAAATTGATTATTAAGATACACAAATGCTTTAGCAATAGCACCAGCAAGTTCTTGTGCTTTATAGAACTTTGTGTTAATCCATTCTCTTATGGTGTTGATGATAGCTTGAGATTTCTCTTTCTGATGAGTAGTTTTTTATCAGGAGGGTCATCTTTTGATTTCTCTTTCTATTTTATAGAGTTTTTGTATAAGTATTATGGCTTCTTGTGCATAACGCTTACTTTCTAGGTCACTGACTCCTGATTTGACTATATCTGCAAACTTTCTCCTCGCGTGAGCCCAACACGCTAAATGTGTCATATCATTTGTTTGGACTGTAGCATTATATCCAGCATATCCATCTGTTTGGAGATAGCCATTAAAACCTTTAAAGAGTTCAGAGGCTACTACGGCACTTCTATTGTTGGCATAGTGCATATAGACTACTTTATATTTATCCATTCCTACACCTAGCCATATATAGGATTTCTTCGTTGCTTTGCCTTTTGTGTGCATTCACCACTTGTAGTGTAGTCTCATCTGCTTGTATATATTCATTCTCTAAGAGTCTCTCTTAAGTCTTCTGCTTAAAAGGTTTGAGTTTTTCAGAAGCTTTTATCATCCAATTGGAGAGTGTAGTATCACTAAATGGAACCCCAAATCTATTTTTAAATATTTTGGCTTGTCTATACAGTGGCAATGCATCTTCAAATTTTTGTACGGCAATAGTTGCTAAGAATGAAGCAGTTACTTGTGTCTT
>JAUZSQ010000083.1 GCA_030949325.1 Sulfurovum sp. | reverse complement strand
CTATAATACCCAAAATACTCCAAGGAAAATCCTATGCCTGAACAGACTGATACACCTGACGATACTGTCCCTGAAGAAGCGATATATTATGACCAAAGAAGTGTGGCTTTGCGAACGACTCAGAGTCTGATATTTTGTGCAAGAACACAACAAGATGTCTATGCTTGGCTTACTTCTGCAAGACTTCAAAGAGACACAAATTGTTTATCGTGTGGTAAAAAGCAAGAAAAAAGCCGATGTATTGGTCTACATTTTTGACAGACAAAAGGACTTCAAGGCTATGGCTGTCACATGGCAACCATAGACAAGCACAACAACAAGCATCGGCCAAAGCAATTTAATTTGGCTTCTTTACAGGTCATACTGATCTTACAGATATGATTTTGAAGACCTTAGATTTAGACCATATCAAACTTATTGTGAGTTATGATTTGCCAGAAATGACCCAAGAATATTATAATCGCTTGGCAAAGATGAAAGAATTGGGTGTGGCTATCACACTGGTAAACCAAGCAGATGAAGTCTTGCTCTCAGAGATAGAATTCAATATGAAAAACGAAATCACAGAGAAAGTCTTGGAAGGTTTTGATGATTCACAAAAGCCCAAAGAGACAGAGCATACTCCCAAGAACCGAAGTAAAAAACCTCGACATCGCAAGAACAAAAATAGAAAAGACACAGAAGGAAAACAGCCATGAAAGCAGACAAAATAAGCAAAGAAAACATCCGAGTATTCGTGATGTCATTTTATCTAAGCTTCCTCCAAGATGAGATTGTAGGTCCATTTTTTATTGCCAAATTGGGTGAGGATATACACAGTGAACAGTGGAAAACACATTTGGAAGTCATTGTAGGCTTTTGGATTTCTCTAGCCTTGGGCAAACCCTGATATACAGGCAGTCTCTTTGTCCCTCATACCAAATTAGGCAATGTCAAACGTGAAACCTTTGAACAATGGCTCAAGCTATTTAGGATATCACTCGATGAAGTTTATATCTCTCCTATTGCTGAGAAGTTTGAAGAACGTGCCATCATCATCGCAGGGAATTTTATGCGTAATTTGGGGCTATAATCAAGAAATATTAGTCTATAATCCTTTGAATTAATATATCTCATTTACACAAAGGATTCACATGAAAAAATCACTATTATTATTGCTTGTATTAAGCTCCATCTCTATTAGCAACTACGGTCACGTTTCAAGGCAAAGAAGTCACACTAAACTCCAAGGGTTTAGCCGTTGGAGCTGATGCACCTCAATTTATGGCTGTGAGTAAAGATTTGGTAGAAGTCTCTATTGGTGGCAAAGAAGACAAAGTACAAGTGATTGCTTTTGTACCTTCTTTGGACACAGGTGTCTGTAAACTCGAAACCATCAACTTTAACAAAAATATCTCCAAGATGAAGAATGTAACAGTCAAAGTCGTATCCAAAGATTTACCTTTTGCTATAGCACGATTTTGTCAAGACAACAATATTAGTAATGTACTGACACTCTCTGATTATAAAGACGCTGAAGGTGCATTACAATACGGTACGACTATCTCTGCACCTGTATTCCTAGAAGACTTTTTTGGAAGAGTCGTTTATATAGTAGATACGCAGGGTAAAATTGCTTATAAAGAAATCGTAGCAGAAATCACCAATGAACCCAATTATGCGAAGATTATTGAAGTACTCAACGGTTTAACAAAGTAAGCTTAAACAAGGTACAATATAAGCATGAAAACTTTAATCAAATTACTCCTTTTTGGGCGCTATGGTACTTAGTACACCTTTTGCAACTGCCAAGGATAATACACTCTTGGCTATCACTGATAATAACTATCTTAGCACACTACTCAAAAGTGACAAGCCTGTACTCGTGAAGTTTTGGGCAGCATGGTGCAGACCTTGTAGAAAGATGGAACCTGAATATAAGAATGCCTCCAAAGCCTTTGTAGGTAAAGTAACATTTGCTGAGGTCAATGTGGATACCCAAACACAAGTCTCTGCTGTCTATGCCATAGAAAGTCTGCCTACGCTGATTCTTTTTAAGAAAAATAAGATTATCAAAAGAAGTGTAGGTTTTCTTGACCAACAAGAGATAGAAGCCTTTGTCAAACAAGCACTTCAATAAGCCTCGGCTTATTTCTCTTTGGGAATAAGCATAAAGATATTGTTACCCTGTCGGTGTTTGTAACCCAATCGGTAGCCTAATCTTTGCAAGATACTATGTACGATATACAATCCCAATCCAAACCCTGCACTTCGTTTTTCACCTTGTGAAAAAGGTTCTGTATAGTAAGAAAGCTGATGTTCCAACACTTTACCTCGTGAGATAATCTCAATCGTATTGTAGCGTGTTTGGAGTATCACCGCTTGATTGCTACTGTATTTAATCCCATTATCGATGAGGTTCTTTAGGACTAGACTCATGAGCTTTTTGTCCGTATTGAGCGAAATATCATCTATCTCAATCACCACACTTTCATTGCTAGTCATCAACAACTCTGTACTTTGGCTAATAATATCACTCAACAAAGTATATTCAAAATACGGTTCAAAACTCTGCTCTGTCACACGTTCCAATTCTGCAAGTTCTGAAATAAGCTCATTCATACGCTCAAAAGCACGTACAAGTATCTCTTTGGTCGCATTATCATCTATCATCTCTACAATAATACGCCCCTTAGTAATAGGCGTTTTAAGCTCATGCATCAGGTTTCTCATAAATAGATTCTTGGAGGTACTAAGCTTGTGAATATGGACAATGGCATCATCGAAACTTTTGGCAATTTTGCCTATTTCATCATCATATTCATAGCTAATACGTGTCTGCATATCTCCTTGGGCAAATTTTTGTATCTGCTTGTGTAGGCGTTTGAGAGGATAGAGTTTTTTGAGTACTGCTAAATAAAAGTAAGAGTAACAGCGTAATCAAAAAGATACCCAAAGATACAGCAATCTCAAAGTAGTAATTCTCAGGACGATTGTCTTGGAGCATGATATTGTGGGCCATGCGTTGGACATAAATATAATGATTGCCTTGTATATCAAACACACGCACCCTACCTAAAGAAGAACCTCCTGAGAATACTGTCTCGCCACTGCTTTGTATTTGCTCTTTTATCTTGGGTAGGTGTTTAAGGGGTACTGCCTTGACATAGAGTTCTTTATAGAGTTTTTCGAGGTTTTTTGTGTACTGTTTTGTTGTAAATTGGACAAAAAAGTAATAGAGATAAGTTGATAACGCTTATACTTTTCAATTTTCTGTCGGTCTTTATCCCAAGAGAGAAACAGTAAAAAAGTAGCTATCAAAATAATAATAGCCACAGAAAAAAGGATGTGTATAAAGGTGGTTACAGATAAGTTTCTCATTGACGGTCGGAAAGAAGATACCCTATGCCACGAATAGGTTTGATATAAATATTATTGGCATCTATTCTCCCTATCTTTTGACGCACACGAGAGATAATGACATCAATATTTTTGATAGACGAATCATCATCAATATGTGCACTCTCATACAAAAGCTGTTCACGAGATACTGAAGCATTTTTATGCTGTATGAGCATAAAAAAGTATGTCATATTCAGCAGCAGTAAGTTCCAAAGGCTTCTCCTTGAAGCGTATTTCTCTTGCTTTGGCATTGGCTACAAATAGGGCTTTATTTTTATTGGTTTTTTCTTCAGTATTGCTTGTACGACGTAAAATCGTCTTGATACGCGTCACAAGCTCACGAGGGTCATAAGGCTTAGGCATATAATCATCAGCTCCTCTTTCCATACCAATCACTTTGTCCGTAATATCATCTCTAGCAGAAGAAATAATAATAGGAATATTGGAAATCTCTCGTATCTTGGGAATCACTTCAAGCCCATCCATCCCTGGGAGAGTCAAATCTAAAATGATTAAATCAAATGTATGTTGAGTCAAGAGAGAAAGACCCAAATAAGGGTCTTCTGCACCCATCACGTCCATTTCAAACTTCATCAGATACTTTGTTAAGATAAATGCCAATTCTGGGTCATCTTCTATAATCAATATTTTTATGATAATAAATCCTTTATATACAAATTATCTCTAAATATATTTAATAGATAGTTAACCTAGCTTTAGGTTGTAGAGTACTTCGTCACCAAATTTTTGCTTTGAGCAAAATATATACCTCGTACCTAAAAAAAGTAAACGCCAAATAATACGCATGAAGCATCAACCTAGATGCCCCCGTTATTTCAATGCGTTCACTCTTATCTATATTACCCTTTAAAAAGGCATCCACAAAGCCCTCATCAAGTCCATAAATAGGGTCACCTACAATTCTATGTGATATAGCCTCTAAATGTACCCGTATTTGATGCTGTCTCCCTGTATAAGGTATGGCTTCGACTAAAGTTTGATTGTTGATGTTATCGTATGATAAAGGATGGATAAGCGTACTTGATACTTTGCCATCTAAGGATGTCTGCATTTTTAATTGGATGAGACCCTCTGCATTGTTGATTTTTTTGTCAATTAACACTGCTTCTTTTAGCTCATCTTCTACAAGGGCTTTATATTTTTTAACAAACGCTTTTTGCACAAACATTTCTTTCAATAAATATTGTGCATAGCCATTTTTTGATACGAGTATCAGTCCTGATGTCTCTGCATCTATTCGGTGTACCAAATGGGCTTCTTCTCCAAACGCATAGCGTATTTCATCCAAGAGTGTGTACGCTGTAGAACGCACCGTAGGATGAACTAGCAACCCCGATGGTTTATCAAAGATAGCAAAATGTTCTGTTTGAAAGAGTGGCGTTAAGCCTTGGCTAATAGCCTCAAAGATTAGGACTTCTATATACCCAGCCTTCAGTATTTGCCCTTTTTGTAAACGCTTCTTCTGATGGTCAACAATTCTACACTTTTGCAAAAGTGTATGAGCCAATGATTGGGAGAGTTTGACCACATCTACTAAAAAGTCTTCTACCTTTTCACCTGCTATGACATCGTATTTTTTAAGTCTGTAGGGCAATACATATCCTTATAGTTTATTTAACGATAGTCTATAGTGTTCTTTTATTTTTGTGAGAACAGTACTTACCTCAACTTTAGAAAAAGGCTTACTAAGACTATAGTCATATAAATGTTTTATCTCTTCTATCGCTTTGGGGTCATTAGTAATGGAAACAATAATAATTTTTATATCTGTATTCTTTTTTATTTCTTCTACAACTTCCGATCCTGTTTTTCCAGGCATATGGTGATCTATAAAAAGAATATGAATATATTCTTTAACCTTCTTATCCTTCAAGTTATCTATTGCTTCTAAGCCATCAAAAGCAAAGGATATTTCATTAACATCAGGGTCTGATTGAAGCATAGCATTGAGTATCTTTACATTAATATCTACATCATCAGCAATAAGTATCCGTAAATTTAAAGAAGTATCCTCTTTGATTTTCAGTTTTTTTAACTGTTTTGTCACCTGCGAAATATTGTCTTTATTTGGATTTAGATAGGTAAATAGAGAATCAATATTTTCTTGAGAGTTATTGAGTAATTTGAGAACTTCAGGATTTTCCGTATTTTCGATGAGACGGTTATAGGTCAGTGTGATGTATTTTAATGATTGATATACATCTATCAGTTTAAGTCTAAATGGATTTTTATCCAATTCCATTGTTTTTTTATGAATTTCATGTAAAAATATATCAGAAAATGAAGGTAGATATAACTGTATGATGTTATCAATCTTCGGAGGATAGATTCCTACTGATTTAGACATACGTATCATACCTGCAAAAATACCTTGAAATGAGATACATATAATTATTTGTGATTGAATAGTAATTTTAAAAGGATTATCAATAGCTATATTATAATAAGAATTATTTTGAATATTATTTATAATTCGAGACTTTTGACCCCTATAAACATCACCTAAAAGACTGTTCTTATCTAAATATTTAAGGTCTATTTTTGTTCCTTTTAGCTTATCACAGAGATATAGCTTTGAAGTATCTTGAAATAAAATCTCTATACTATCTGACTGAGTAAGCTCTTCTAGAAGCTTATAGGTAGTATTTAAATCTGTAAGTGCATTCGAAAATTCTAATTTCTTTTCTAAGTTTTCACTTGAATACTGGACATAAATAGACATTTTTTCTCTTTTATATTTATTATAACTATAATATTTACCTTGGTAATACCTAAGATTATATACGATACAATTATAACCAAAAGGAATTAAATAATGAATATTAATAATATAGAAAATATCTTAAATGATATTATGGATATAAACGGTGCAATAGCGACTGCTGTGATTGATTGGAAAAGTGGTATGGCATTGGGAGTAAGATCCAATGGGAACTTTGATATTGAACTAGCCTCTGCAGGTAATGCAGAAGTGATTAAAGCAAAAATGGCTACGATGCAAAGTCTTGGTCTTAGTGGTAATATTAAAGATATATTGATAACCCTTGATACGCAATTACATATTATTACGCTTGTACCAAATAACGAAGACTTAGCACTTTATCTAGCACTTGATGGTACTAAATCCAACCTTGCATTGGCTAGAGCAAAACTTAAAGTAGCAGTAGCATAACTATATAACTAAAGAAGATACCCCTCTTCTTTTCACTTCTTTTTCCATACTTCAATACACAAGAAACTTTATATAAAGTAACAACCTCTAATTATCATTCTAGAAAAATATCAAGCCTTAAAGAAGCTCTAAAATATCGTGTATAAGGGGTTTATAGGGGATTTGTGATTGCATGGCTGAGAGGAAGAGATTCGAACTCTCGGTGAGTTGCCCCACACAGACGTTCCAGGTCTGCACCTTCGACCACTCGGACACCTCTCAACATATTATAAATATTTTCGTTTATAAGTAAATAATACCCCTCTTCAGATACCTACGGCACCCAGTAGTGAAAGGTGGGCTGCTATGTTCCCATCCTGACCCATTGTCTTTCAGTACCGTTGCATAGGTCTAAAAAGAGGCAAGAGAATTTTAGCGAAAGGTTTGTCATAGTGTGCTTAAATTTCTTCTTCATTATTGATGACTGACCATTCATCAAAGGGTAAGGCTTCAAAATGGAGCTTTTCTATGCTGTATTGGTAGTTGTTTGCCATGGTGACGATGGTGACTTTTTGGATATTGTGTTTTTTTGTAGTGAGAAAACTTCTTTTGGGATTTTATCCATAGGCTCTCTTCGCTTTCGAAGGGGGCTGGTAGGATGAGTTCGTTGTTGTGGGTGATGTAGCCGTGGATACCTAGGGTTTCTACGGGGATGTTATGTTTCATAAGGGCAAGGGCTATCATGCTGTCAAATTGTAGGATGAAGGGTTGACCTAGGGTGAGGTATTTGGCAAAGGCGAAGTCAAAGAGGAGCATTTTCTTTCGAGATTTTTGATGACGGTCGTTGATGAGGAGTATGAGTTTTTCTTCGTGAAAGTCTTTGATAGTTTGGTAGAGCCAATCTTTGGAGACTTTGAATTGCTCTTTGGCTAGGGTATATATTTGGTGGGTACTGAGGTGTTGGGTGTGGTGTTGGGCAAGGAGTAGGAGTAGTTTTTGTTCTTGGCTATCAAAGGCACTTTGAAAGAAGCAATTCATCGCTTGGGTACTTTGCTTTTGTGACCGTGCTAGAAGGGGGAGTGTGCCTGAGCGTAAGAAGTGATTGAATCCTTTGGTTGCTAGGCTTGACTGTTCAAAGGCAAGGAACTCTTCATAGTCCAAAGGGAAAAGCTCTTGTTTAATAAATCTATCGTCGCAGAGGGGGATACGTGTGAGGATGATGCACTGCAAGAGTGTAGGAAAGCTAGAAAGATAAGCTTGGTGGTAATGGTCAAGGACGAGTATTTGTATCTTGTGTGTCTCTATATAGTTTTGTAAGGTGCTACTCTCTAGGGTATTTAATAGCAGGTTTGGGTTGCTAAAATCTATATAGAGTGTATGTTCGTGTTCTATCTCATCAAGGTAATCTAGTGCGATAGAAGTTTTGCCTGAGCCACGCACCCCATAGAGGTTGAGGTAGCCTTCTGTAGGTATCTGTGTCTTTCTAGGGACAAAGTATTCACTAGAGGGGCGTTGGTTTTGATAATATTCCAATAATTGCATAAAGCTTACCTTTGATAATATTCCTTATAAGAAGGAATCATTTTTTACTATTGTAGCGATATTGGGGTTAAATATATCCTAGGCTTTAAGGTATCTGGGTATAATTCGTGTTCCTAAATTTATGTTAGAGGGAATATTCCCTGTGTTTAGGCACCTTTGCTTTGCTTTGCTAACGAGTTCTTTAAAGGGTAAATATGGAAAAAATTAGATTGAAGCTTAAGGCTTATGATCATAGAGTATTAGACAGATCAGTTGCTGCGATTGTAGATGCAGTTAAACGTACAGGTGCAGAAATTAGAGGCCCTATTCCAATGCCTATTAAGATGAAGCGTTATACGGTTCTCAAATCTCCACACGTCAACAAAGACGCGCGTGAGCAGTTTGAGATTAGAATTCACGGAAGAATGATTGACATCGTTTCAGCCACTTCGGAGACTATTGATTCACTTATGAAGTTGGATCTAGCACCTGAAATCGAAGTTGAAATTCGTTCAATGGACAAGTAAGGAGTAGGATATGGAATTTATTATTGAAAAAATCGGTATGAGTAGAACTGTTGATGTTCCTGCTGTACCTGTTACACTTCTTAAAGTGATTGAAACGAAAGTATGTGAAGTCAAAGATGATGGAAAAGCACTTGTAGCCTATAACTCAAGTAAAAAACTCAACAAAAGCATTGAAGGTCAGCAGACTAAATTCAATGTATCTAAAGAGTTTAACAAATTTATGACAATTGAAGTAGCAGAGGGTACAGTAGCTGGTGATTTAAGCACAGCTATCCTTTCTGAGACTACGCTAGTAAAAACATCTTTAAATACTAAAGGTCGAGGTTTTGCTGGTGGTATGAAACGTCACGGATTTTCTGGTGGACCTGCATCACACGGACATAGATTTGGTAGAAGAATCGGTTCGATTGGTAATGCAGAGTGGTCAGGACGTGTACAGCGTGGTAAAAAAATGCCAGGTCACTATGGTAATACGCAAACAACAGTAAAAAATGATGTACTTTCATTTGATGCTGAGACGGGTATATTGGTACTCAAAGGGTCAATTCCTGGTCACAATGGGGCTAGAGGATTAGTAAGGATAGTTAAATAATGAATACAACAGTAATTAAAACAACAGACCTTCCACAAGCATTTTTGGAAGTGCACCCACATAACCTTTACCTTTATTGTAAAGCGTATGCTTCGGGTCTTAGAGCAAACACAGCACAGACTAAAACAAGATCTGATGTCAGTGGTGGTGGTAAAAAACCATGGGCTCAAAAAGGTGGAGGACGTGCAAGAGCAGGTTCTATTCGCTCTCCTATCTTTGTAGGTGGTGGTGTCGCTTTTGGTCCTAGTACCAACAGAAACTATGACCAAAAAGTGAATAAAAAGCAAAAGAAATTGGCACTTTATCATGCACTGGCAGAAATGGCAGCAAATGGTAAACTTCTTGTAGTCGATTCCATTGCTATTGAGTCTGGTAAAACCAAAGATGCTCTGGCATTTGTAAATGGACTTGAGCAAAGAGACGTACTTGTGGTAAAAGAGATGATTGATGATAAGACTTTCTTAGCATTTAGAAACCTCCAAAACGCATACCTTATTGAATCAAATGAGCTTAATGCTTATCTTGCTGCTGCGTATCACTCAATCGTGATCGAAAAAGCAATATTTGATAAATTGACGAAAGAGGCTTAATATGGCAGATATTACAGATATTAAATCAATTATGTATACAGAGAAGAGTTTAGCTCTTCAAGAAGATGGTATTATTGTAGTTCAAACCACTCCTAGAATGACTAAAAATGGTCTTAAAGAAGTGTTTAGAGAATTCTTTGGTATTAACCCACTTAGAGTAAACTCAATGAGAGTTAACGGAAAAGTGAAAAGATTTAAAGGTATCTCAGGAAAAAGACCAGACACGAAAAAGTTTTATGTCAAAGTCCCTGAAGATGCAAAAATCGAAAGCTTAGCGGTATAAGGAGTATAAGATGGCAATGAAATCATATAGACCAACCACACCTTCACGTCGTTGGATGACAAACTTAGACAGTAGTGATATTACGTCTAAGCCTACAGTAAGAGCCTTACTTAAAAACCTTCCTCGTTCAGCAGGTAGAAATAGTAACGGTAGAATTACTTCTCGTCATAGAGAAGCAGGTGCAAAAAAACTTTACAGAATTATTGACTTTAAGAGAAATAAATTTAATGTTGAGGGTACAGTAGCTACGATTGAGTACGACCCCTATAGAAACTGTAGAATTTGTCTTGTGAAGTATGTCGATGGGGACAGAAGATATATTCTTCAACCTAAAGGCTTAGAAGTAGGTGATAAAATCATGTCAGCAGAAGCTGGACTTGATATTAAAACTGGTAACACTATGAAGCTCAAATCTATTCCTGTAGGAACACTGGTACATAATATTGAGATGAGTCCAGGACACGGTGGTCAAATGGCACGTTCTGCTGGTACTTATGCACAAATTATGGGTAGAGATGGCAAGTATGTTTCTCTCAGACTTCCATCTGGTGAGATGAGATATATCCTCGGTGAATGTTTGTCTACTATCGGTACTATTGGTAACGAAGAGATGGCAAACGAAGTCGTAGGTAAAGCTGGTAGAAGTCGTCACAGAGGGATTAGACCTCAGACTCGTGGTTCTGCAATGAACCCAATTGATCACCCACATGGTGGTGGTGAAGGTAAAACGAACTCTGGTCGTCATCCTGTTTCTCCATGGGGAACTCCTGCTAAAGGGTTCAAAACTCGTAAGAAACAAGCTAGTGATAAATTGATTATTTCTCGTAAGAAAAAAGGTAGGGGCTAAGCTATGGCAAGATCGACTAAAAAAGGTCCATTTATTGATGGTCACCTCATGAAAAAAGTACTCAAAGCAAAAGAAGAAGGTTCTCACAAGCCTATTAAAACTTGGTCAAGAAGATCTATGATTTTCCCTGAGTTTATTGGTTTGACAATTAACGTACACAATGGAAGACAATTTATTCCTGTATTTGTTACAGAGAATCATGTTGGATACAAATTGGGTGAATTCTCACCAACGAGAACATTTAAGGGTCATAAAGGCTCTGTTCAGAAGAAGGTAGGTTAATATGAGTAGAGCATTATTAAAATTCGTAAGAGTTTCTCCTACGAAAGCTAGACTTATTGCCAGAGAAGTGCAAGGAATGAATGCAGAGTTGGCTTTGGCTTCACTTGAGTTTATGCCTAACAAAGCTGCTGGAATACTTTCTAAAGTCATTGCATCAGCAGTGGCAAACGGTGAGTATGAACCAGAAGAAGTAACCATTACTTCTTGTAGAGTTGATAAAGCTGCCGTGATGAAGAGATGGAGACCAAGAGCTAGAGGTACTGCTTCTAGAATTATTAAACCAACGGCACATATTCTTGTTGAAGTTGGCGTAGTTGCAAAAGAGGGGGACGCATAATATGGGTCAAAAAGTAAATCCTATAGGTCTTAGACTTGGAATTAACAGAAACTGGGAATCAAGATGGTTTCCAGCTAAAGGAAGAACAGCAGATTTTATCCATGAAGATTATAAAATCCGTAAATTCCTTAAAAAAGAGCTTTTCTATGCAGGTGTTTCTAACATCATCATCGAAAGAACAGTTAAAAAATTGAGAATCAACATCGTGACTGCAAGACCTGGTATCATTATTGGTAAAAAAGGTGCAGACATTGAGAAACTTAAAGCCACACTTATCAAGATGCTTGGTAAAGATGTAGCGATTAACATCAAAGAAGAAAAACGTCCTCAGGCTTCTGGTCAATTGGCTGCTGAAAATGTAGCCACACAATTGGAACGAAGAACTGCCTTTAGACGTGCGATGAAAAAAGTCATTCAAGGTGCATTGAAATCTGGTGCAAAAGGGATTAAAGTTTCTGTTTCTGGTCGTCTTGGTGGTGCTGAGATGGCAAGAACTGAGTGGTATTTAGAAGGTCGTGTGCCTCTTCATACGCTTAGAGCCAAAATCGATTATGGTTTTGCAGAAGCACATACTACTTATGGAATCATAGGTATTAAAGTATGGATTTTCAAGGGTGAAGTACTTGCTAAAGGTATCCAAGCCGAGGTTCCTGAAGAGAAAAAAGGTGCTCGTAAGCCACGCCAAAAGAGAGGTGAATAACAATGTTAATGCCTAAGAGAACCAAGTGGAGAAAGCAGATGAAAGGCCGTAATCGCGGTAAATCTTTCAATGGTAACAAACTTGAATTTGGTGATATTGCGATTAAAGCTATCGAAGCAGGAAGAATTGACTCACGTCAAATCGAAGCTGCTCGTGTATCTATGACTAGAAAAATCAACAGAACAGGTAAAACATGGATTCGTGTTTTCCCTGATAAACCTTTGACTGCTAAACCATTGGAAACAAGAATGGGTAAAGGTAAAGGTCCTGTGGATAGATGGGTCATGAATGTTAAGCCAGGTAGAATTATCTTTGAAATGGCTGGTGTTGAAGAAGACCTTGCTAGAGAAGCATTGACACTTGCAATTCATAAAATGCCATTTAAATGTAAAATTATCGCATTAAAGGACACGAATGAACTATACTGATTTAAAAGACAAAAGTGTTGCTGATTTGACAGCGATGCTTAAAGAGAAAAAACTTGAGTTGTTTACCTTAAATGCAAAGCAAAAGACGATGCAATTAACAAACACTTCAGAGTTAAGAGTAGCGAAAAAAAACATCGCTAGAATTCAAACAGCTATTACAGCTGCTACGAAGTAAGGGGTTATTTATGCCAAAAAGACAAATAACTGGTACTGTGATTAAAAAGGCTGGAGACAAAACTGCAACTGTATTGGTTGAAAGACGTGTCCTTCACCCTCGATATCACAAGACGGTAAAAAGATTTAAAAAATATCTGATTCATGATGAAAAGAATGACATCAATGTAGGTGATACAGTTTCTGCCGTTGAGTGTCGTCCACTCTCTAAGACAAAAAGTTTTAGACTTCTCGAGATTCTAAAAAGAGGAGAAGTGGTATGATCCAAGGTTTTACTAGATTAAATGTAGCAGACAATTCTGGTGCAAAAGAAATTATGTGTATCAAAGTTTTAGGTGGTTCTAAAAGAAGATATGCATCTGTAGGTGACGTTATCGTAGCTTCTGTAAAGAAAGCACTTCCAACGGGTAAGGTCAAAAAAGGTAAGGTTATTAAAGCTGTTGTTGTAAGAACAAAGAAAGAGATCCAACGAGAAAATGGTTCACTTATTCGTTTTGACGACAATGCTGCGGTAATTATTGATGACAAAAGAGAGCCAATAGGTACACGTATCTTTGGCCCTGTAAGTCGTGAAGCAAGATATGCAGGATTCATGAAAATTGTATCCCTTGCACCGGAGGTATGGTAATGGCAAAAACATTCAAAATCAAAAAAGGTGACCAAGTAGAGGTTATCGCTGGTGATGATAAAGGTACAGTTGCACAAGTGCTTGAAGTATTGACTAAAAAAGATGCAGTTATTGTTGCTGGGTGTAAAATAGCTAAAAAAGCTATTAAGCCAACAGAACAAAACAAAGAAGGTGGATTTGAAGACAAAGAGATGCCTATCCATATTTCAAATGTCAAAAAAGTGGAGGCGTAGTTTATGAGTAGAATGAAGCAAAAGTACAATGACATCGTTGCTGCACTCCAAGAAGAGTGTGGAATCAGTAATCCGATGCAGACACCTAAGCTTGAAAAGATAGTAATCTCTGTAGGTGCTGGTGAAGAGGGTAAAGACAACAAACTCATCGCTAACATGGCAGACACTATCTCACTTATTGCTGGTCAAAAAGCAGTAGTGGTAAATGCTAAAAAGTCTGTTGCAGGGTTTAAAGCTAGAGAAGGTGCTCCTACAGGTATTAGAGTGACTCTTAGAGGTGCAAATATGTATAACTTCTTTGACAAACTCGTATCTATTGCACTCCCTCGTGTAAAAGATTTTAGAGGAACACCTAGAAAAGGTTTTGATGGACGTGGTAACTATAACTTCGGTCTTCAAGAGCAATTGATGTTTTCTGAAGTTGAATTTGACAAAATCATCAAAACACACGGTATGAACATTACGATTGTAACAAGTACCGAATCTGACAAAAACGCATTCGCACTTTTAGAAAAGCTCGGTATGCCTTTTGCTAAAGGAAAGAACTAATGGCTAAGAAATCAATGATAGCTAAGCAGAAGAGAGCACCTAAGTTCTCTACTCAAGCATATACAAGATGTAACATTTGTGGAAGACCTCACTCCGTATATAGAGATTTCGGTCTTTGTCGTATATGTTTAAGAAAAATGGCTAACGAGGGATTAATCCCTGGTATGCGTAAAGCAAGTTGGTAAGGAAAATAATAAGATGATGACAGACATAATTGCAGACTCTCTTACTCGTATAAGAAATGCTGCGCAAAGAAAACTAGACGTTACAACACTTCTTCACTCTAAAACAATTGAAGCAACGGTATCTATTTTGGTAGATAAAGGTTACTTAGAAGGTTTTAAAGTCAAAGAAGATGGCAACAAAAAGACAATTAAAGTGATTCTTAAATATGACGAAAATGAAAAAAGCGTGATTAACGAGATTAAAAAAATCTCCAAGCCTGGGCGACGTGTTCACCAAGGTAAAGAAGATATTAGAACTTTTAAAAATGGTTACGGTACTTTGGTAGTTTCGACTTCCCAAGGTGTCATTGCTAACGATGAAGCGTTTAAACGTGGTATCGGTGGCGAAGTAATCTGTAGTATTTGGTAAGGAGATAAGATGTCAAGAGTAGGAAAAAGACCAGTTACCGTCGCAAGTGGTATTGAAGTATCAGTTGATGGTACATGTCTCGTGGCTAAGAAAGGCAATCTTGAAAAAAAGACTCGAAACTCACGGAAGAGTAACGATTAGCATCGATGGTGCTAACGTTTCTTTTGAGAGAGTCGGAGAAGAGAAGCAAGATGCAGCATACTGGGGGACATACAGAGCATTGTTTAACAACATTGTGATTGGACTCGATAAAGGGTATTCTAAATCTTTGGAAATCAACGGTGTGGGTTACAGAGCTGTAGTAGAGGGTAAAACCCTTGTGCTTCAACTAGGTTTCTCTCATCCTGTTAATTACGATATTGCTGAAGGTCTCACTATGACAGTCACCAAAAACATTATCGAGATTAAAGGTTCAGACAAACAAGCCGTAGGTCAAGCTGCTGCTGAGATTAGATCATTCAGACCACCTGAGCCTTACAAAGGTAAGGGTGTGAAGTACACAGATGAAGTTATCATCAGAAAAGCTGGTAAAGCAGCTGGTAAGTAAGGGGCGATAGTATGTTAAAAAGTATTCAAAAAAGAAAAAATAAACTTCGCGCTCAGAGAAAAGCTAGAGTAAGAGGTAAAATCTTCGGAACAGATACCCTTCCTAGACTTTCTGTGTTCAAGTCTAACAAGTACTTCTACGCACAAGCTATCAATGACACTACTGGTGTTACATTGGCTTCTGTAAATGGACAAAAAATGGGACTTAAAGCAAACCAAACAGACGTTAAACAAGTAGCAGTAGCAATGGCAGAAGCTCTTAAATCTGCAAACATTGAAGCTGTGATTTTTGACAGAAATGGTTACCTTTATCATGGTGTTGTTGCATCTTTCGCTGATGCACTCAGAGAATCTGGTATAAAGTTGTAAGGGCTGATGATGCAAAAAAAGCAAAATGAAGAAATCGAAAAAGAGTTTGAAGAAGTAATCGTTAATATCGGTCGTGTTACTAAAGTTGTCAAAGGTGGTAGAAGATTTAGATTTACTGCACTTGTCGTCATTGGTGACAAAAAAGGTACAGTAGGATACGGATTTGGTAAAGCCAAAGAAGTACCTGATGCGATTAAAAAAGCGGTTGATGATGCACACAAGAACCTTGTGAAAGTCAACATCAAAGGTACCACAATTGCACATGACATTGAGCATAAATTCAACGCAAGTAGAATCGTTCTTCGTCCTGCATCAGAAGGTACAGGTGTTATTGCTGGTGGTGCTGCTAGACCAGTACTTGAACTTGCTGGAATTCAAGATGTTCTTAGCAAATCAATCGGTTCTAACAACCCAAACAACCTAGTAAGAGCAACGATTCAAGCACTTACTAGAATCAAAGCGTAGGGGATATTATGGGTTTACATAATTTACAACCTGCACCAGGTTCGACGAAAAATAGAAAAAGAGTTGGTCGTGGAGCAGGTTCAGGAACAGGTAAAACAGCTGGACGTGGTAACAAAGGTCAAAAATCAAGATCTGGTTACAGCAAAAAAAGAGGTTTTGAGGGTGGTCAAATGCCACTCTACAAAAGATTACCTAAAGTAGGTTTTACTTCTAGAGTGATTAAACCGTATGTCATCAATGTTGAGAAAATCAAAGCCATTGCAGCACTTGACGAGATTACATTAGCATCTATCAAGTCTGTACATAAACTTGGTAAATCAGTAACAAGAGTCAAGTTAATTGGTGCATCGGCAAAAGAACTTGTAGGTAAAATCAAAGACGAAGCTGTTACAACAAGCGGAAAATAAGATGAGTACGATTGAATCAAAAGTTCATATTAAAAGTCTAAATGAGACAATGGAAAGAATGCAAATTAATGGGAAGGATTTAACTCGACATAATTCTAGTAGTCTTTATCAAAGACACATGATGATGTTATTGGTTACCTTTGGGTTAGAATCCTTTTTGGAAATGCATTCAAAGATAACTACAAAATTTTTTACTAAGCGAAGTATTTAGTATGAATGTTCAAGATTATACGAAATATATAGAAGGTCACTATGCTTTACCAAAAGGTGAAGCTAGTGAAGATATTGTTTTATATCTTTCGATATATTTCAATATGTATATGATTATAGTGGATGAACTAAGAATACTGATGCATGATGGATCCGATAAAGATATGTCTGTTTATAACGATATTATTGAGATAATTAAAAATGATGATTTTGAAATACAAAAAATTGTTTTACATAAAATATCGGAATATGGTTTGATTACTGCGACTAATGTTGTTGACATTGATGATATGAAAGTTATGTACTTTCTTGCACAAACTATTGCTGAGAGAGTCTTAACAGTTATTCCTCTTGAATATATTAAGTCAGTTACTTATATTGCTTATAGCTATATGAAAAAACAAATTGATAATATTGTTCCTGAAGATGAAAACTTTACATGTCTTATGCTTGATAAAATTGATTATATGTATGACAATCCAAATATATCAATTAGAGAGATGTGGGATTTATTTGGAAAGTTTGGAATTTATACCTTGGTTAAGTCTCTTTATTTACCTTATCATAGGAAATATGTTGGGAATAATGATGTGTAAGTTTTTGGATGACTGTATTGAAAGCCTTAGTTTTGGATGTCTTATTGTAGAAAATAAAATTTTACATACCTGTATTGAAGAAGTTACATGTAAAAATTGGCTGAAGAATACTGATGGAACTATAAGTCAAGGAGGAGAGACTCTTAATCCAAAGTCTCTTTCTGATTTAAAAAATATATATAAAACATATTGTGAAGGAACAAAATGAATAGCTTAACTCAAAAAATCCTAATTACGTTAGGGTTTCTATTTGCGTATAGAGTTTTAGCCTATATCCCAACTCCAGGTGTTGACTTGGCTGTTATCAAAGAATTCTTTGATGGCAACTCAAACAACGCCCTTGGGCTAATGAACATGTTCTCGGGTAATGCCGTTGAACGATTAAGTATTATCTCCTTAGGTATTATGCCTTACATTACAGCATCGATTGTAATGGAACTTCTCTCAGCTACTTTCCCAGCCTTAGGTCAAATGAAAAAAGAACGCGACGGTATGCAAAAATATATGCAAATCATTCGTTATTTTACTATTTTTATTACTGTAATCCAAGCGATTGGTGTCTCTGTAGGACTTCAAGGTATGACAGGACGAGGAGGGCAATCTGCTATTATGATTGATCCGACTACCTTTATGATTTTGACAACATTCTCTATGTTGGCAGGAACGATGTTACTTATGTGGATTGGTGAACAGATTACACAAAAAGGGATTGGTAACGGTATTTCATTGATTATCTTTGCTGGTATTGTATCAGGTCTTCCGTCTGCGATTGGTGGGACGATTGGATTGGTCAACTCTGGTGAGATGAACTTCTTGGTAGTCCTTGGAATTTTGGCTATTATGCTCATGACTATTTTGGCTATCATTTATGTGGAACTAGGAGAACGACGTGTCCCTATTTCGTACTCAAGAAAAACCATCATGCAAAACCAAACGAAAAGAGTGATGAACTATATTCCTGTAAAGGTGAACCTTTCAGGGGTTATTCCTCCTATCTTCGCTTCGGCAATCTTGATGTTTCCATTGACGATGCTTCAGTCTAGTACGACTCCTTGGATGATGGTTATTGCTGATTCTTTGGCACCTGGTGGAATCACTTTCAATGTAGTGACCTTCTTGCTTGTGATGTTCTTTGCATTCTTTTATGCATCCATTGCATTTAATGCCAAAGATATTTCAGACAATCTTAAGCGTCAAGGTGGCTTTATCCCTGGGGTTAGACCAGGCGCGCATACCAAAGAGTTTTTGAACGAAGTGGCAAGTAGATTGACAGGCTCGGGTGCAGTATATCTAGCCATCATTTCTACGATACCATTTATGATTATCTCTGGGATGGGTGCTTCTTTCTACTTCGGTGGAGTCGCTGTACTCATTATCGTACAAGTCGCACTCGATACCATGAGAAAGATAGAAGCACAAAGAACCATGAACCAATATGATACGCTAGGTAATGTAGGTCTATAATGGCTATCATACTTAGAAAACCTGACGAAATCGCCAAGCTCAAACGGGCTGGTGAAATCGTGGGTCATACACTCCAATATCTCCAAAATCTTGTAAAGCCAGGTATGACATTGTTAGAGATAGATGCTTTAGGTGAAGCCTATATTCGCGAAAAAGGTGCGATTCCTTCGTTCAAAGGCTTATATGGTTTTACGGGTTCTGTTTGTACTTCGTTGAATGCGGTTTGTATTCATGGTGTACCTGATAATACGGTGATTAAAGAAGGTGATATTTTAGGATTAGACATTGGTACTAAACTCGATGGGTATTTTGGTGATGCTGCGATTACGATGGCAGTAGGCAAAGTATCTAAAGAAGATGAAGCACTTATCGCTTGTGCCAAAGGCTCACTGTATCACGCAATAGAAAGCATCTATGCAGGTATGCGTTTCAAGGAACTCACACAAGTACTTGAAAACTATATTGTAGATGCAGGGTTTGTACCTTTGCGTGACTATTGTGGGCATGGTATTGGTACTAAACCTCATAGTGAACCCAACATCCCTAACTATCTTGAAGGCAAGGCAAACCAAGGTCCTAAAATCAAGAATGGTATGGTGTTTTGTTTAGAACCGATGGTCTGTCAAAAAAGTGGCACACCGATGCTGTTAGAAGATGGATGGTCTGTGCTAAGTGATGATAGACTCAAGTCTTCTCACTATGAGCATCAAGTAGCAATCGTAGATGGCAAAGCCATCATATTGACACAAGTATAAATACAAAGGAACACAATGGCAAAAGATGACGTAATAGAAATTGATGGTAAAGTCGTAGAAGCACTTCCAAATGCAACCTTTAGGGTTGAGCTTGATAATAAGCACTATCGTGCTATGTCACATCGCAGGAAAGATGCGTATGCACTATATTAAAATCCTCCCTGGAGATACGGTAAAAGTGGAACTTACACCTTACAGTCTTGACAAAGGACGTATCACTTTCAGATACAAATAAAACGGAGACTTCTCCGTTTTAGCTCAATCACTCATTTTATTCACCTCCCTAACCTACACTATGCTATAATCTTATAACTCAATCAAAGTAGCCTTATGAACCTTATTCAAATAGCACAAGAGACATTTCACATTGAAGCAGAGGCATTATTGTCTGCTTCTAAGCGTTTAGATGGACGCTTTATTGATGCGATTGAATTGATTTTGAAGACCCAAGGTAAACTTATTATTACAGGTGTAGGTAAATCTGGATTGGTTGGTGCTAAATTGGCTGCTACTTTTGCTAGTACGGGGACATCTAGCTTTTTTCTTGCATCCTACTGAGGCACTCCATGGTGATTTGGGAATGATAGGCAAAGGTGATACGCTTTTGGCTATTAGTTCTAGTGGGCAGAGTGAAGAGCTTACGAAGATTTTGCCTCATATTGAGCGTTTTGATATTCCTTTGATTGCGTTAACTGGAGATAAAGACTCTTCTTTGGCTCAGTATGCTGATGTGGTATTGGATATTTCAGTAGAAAAAGAGGCTTGTCCTTTGGGTATAGCCCCTACTACATCGACAACCCTTACTATGGCATTGGGCGATGCTTTGGCTGTGGCATTGATGCAAAAGCGAGGCTTCAAAAAAGAAGATTTTGCTTCTTTTCATCCAGGAGGTGCATTGGGTAAGAAACTTTTTGTGCGTATCAAAGATTTGATGCGTACTGAGGATTTGCCCTTGATAGACAAAGACACTTTACTCAAAGAGGCGATTGTCGTCATGAGTCAAGGAAAACTAGGGCATATTTTGATTGTAGATGAGCAAAAGACATTTATCGCCCTTTTGAGTGATGGTGATTTGAGACGGGCATTGATGCAAGAAGGTTTTAATATAAATCAACCTGCACTATTGTATGCCAATCCCTCACCTACGAGCTATAGCAATACGGAACTCTTGGCTTCTGAAGCACTAGAGATACTAGAAAAAGGTAAAATACAACTTCTACCTATCACCTCTGATAATCATACTATCATTGGGGTACTTCACATACATGATTTAATTAATGCAGGGATAAAAAGTAACTAATGAGACTCAATAAATATATATCACACAACAGCAAGTATTCACGACGTGAAGCAGACAAACTTATAGAAGCAGGAGAGATTACTCTCAATAAACGACCACTCACCGAGTTTGGCTATGAAGTCCAAGAGGACGATACTATTTTTCTCAAAGGCAAAGCCATCAAAGTGACCAATGAGCTAACCCTTATTGTCTATAACAAGCCCAAAGGGGTCCTAGTCACCAAAAAAGATGACAGAGGACGTACGACTATATATCATAAGCTTTCAGGTAAGTATAGGCACTTTACCCCTGTAGGTAGGCTAGATTATGCATCCGAAGGTCTCTTGCTCCTGAGTGATGATGTCGAAGTCGCTACCGCACTGATGGAAAGTGGACTAGATAGAACCTATAATCTCAAAATAGACAAACCCATCACCACCGAAATCATGGATGCGATGAAAGAAGGGTTGGTACTTGATGATGCACGAGCAGGAGCACATGAAAAATCCAAAATCTATGCTATGGAGTTTGCTCCTTTTGCACACTTTGAAGTTAGGGCAGAAGGACAGTATTTTACCAAACTACGTGTCACAATTACCGAAGGTAAAAATAGAGAGCTAAGACGATTTTTTGCACATTTTGATGCGAAGGTATTGGACTTAAAGCGTATATCCTTTGGGGGGATTGAACTCAATAATCTACCAGAGAATAAAACACGGTACTTTACACGTAGAGAGTATGATGATGTGCATAAATTTATGAAACGTCGCAGAGCCAACATCGAAGCAGATATCAAGAACACACGCAATAGCAATAAACAATACTTTGACAACAAACGCAAAAAGACTAGAGAGAAAGATGCTAAATCTAGCACTCAAACATCGTCCAAAAACACTTGATGCTATCATAGGTCAAAGTCATCTTCTCTCTAGGGATGCTGTCTTTCGTACCTTGATAGAGACCAATAGGCTTTCTCATACCTTTTTCTATGGGGCTTCGGGTACGGGTAAAACGACTTTAGCAAGAGTCATAGCCTCGGTATTGAAGCGTCCTTTTTATGAGATGAACGCGACCTCTTTAAAGATTGAAGATGTGCGTAAAATCTTGAAAAACTATACCCATGCCTTAGAAAAGCCTGTCCTCTTTATTGATGAAGTCCATAGGCTTAGCAAGACCCAGCAAGAAGTATTGCTTCCTTTTATGGAGAACCATACAGCACTTATCATAGGGGCTTCGACTGAAAATCCGTATTTTTCACTCACTATGGGCATACGTTCACGCGCACATCTTTTTGAACTACATCCTATTTCATCTGCTATCATGACAGAGTACATAGAAGAAATATTACAAAAAGAAAATATACACATAGAAGATGATGCCAAAGAATATCTCTGTTTTTCAAGTGCAGGAGATGTGCGTGCCATGCTCAATCTCTTGGAAAGTGCCTCAGCAGTCTGCTCTGTCATTAGCCTCTTTATACTCAAACAGATACGCCCCCAAGCCATACAAGCAGGGGCTAGTCAAAGTCAAAGCCACTATGATTTGATGTCTGCTCTTATCAAAAATATACGTGCTTCTCATATGGATGAGAGTCTCTATACCCTTGCGAAACTCATAGAAGGGGGCGAACCTGCTGGATTTATTGCAAGACGTTTGGCTATCTTTGCCTCTGAAGATATAGGCAATGCCAATCCACCTGCGTTAAACCTTGCCTCTTCTACGCTCAATATCGTCCAATATATTGGCTATCCAGAAGCGAGGATTTCTTTGTCTCAATTGGTGATATATTTGGTATCTTCGCCTAAATCTAGGAGTGCCTATAGTGCTATCTATACAGCCGTAGATGTGCTAAAAGAGGGAGGTAATTCTGCTCAGCCTTTGTATCAAAGCCAAGAAATAGGATTTGAGAAAACCCTAGCTCAATGGCATCGCAAGATAAAAGGGGAAGGTTAATCTACTTTACGAAGCTCACGTTTGGCTTTTTCCATACTGATGTCTCCAGAGAAAAACTTATCTTCTACAGCATTGATATCATGTAATAATTTGGCTTTTAAGGTATCGCCTCGTAATCTATCATCAAGAAACTTCTTCATTTCTGAAAAATTAGGAAAAAGACTGAGGTATTTGTCTTTTAATGCCGAATTATGCCATGCTTCAAGTTGCATACTCGCACTCGCATCTGCTTAAGTCCAATATCTCTTGACCAATACTATCTACACTATTATAATCATCATAACGATGTTCTTGTGTATACGCATTATTTTGTAATCGTTCATCTTTTTCTTGTATATCCCCTACAAAATTCGTAACAAAATATATACCGACTACACCAATTGCAACAAACAGCATTACACCTTTATCCATGGAAACATCCTCTGACTATTATTTTTTATATTATACTCTATTGTCTTAAATATTCAATTACCTAAAGAGGTATTTCTCGGTTTTTTGATAGATACCATACGTTTTTCTGGTATTTTAAAGGTTTGTTTTCTATTTCCTTCTGTCGATTCTTCTATCATCTGGTCATACAAGTAAATATCATTTTTAAAATAAGCCAAACCATCTTCTTGATAGACAGTAAAGTACACCATATGCACAGGAATACCTCGTGTCAGACGTAGGGTACGAGGTTGATTACTAGCTAAGATTTGCTCAATACTCTCTTGTGTATAGCTGTGCTTGGTATAACGCAATAAAATATTGACTAAATCAAAAGGGTTTTCTACACGTACACAGCCTGAACTATAGACTTTGTAGCGTCTTTGGTGTAGAGATTTATTATCCGTGTCATGTAGATAGACGGCATATTTATTGGGAAACATAAATTTCACACGACCCAAGGCATTGGTCTCTCCAGGGTATTGGACAAAACGGTACGGCACTACTTTGTTATTGTGTTCATAGGGATTCAACATTTCAGGACGTATTTGTATCTCTTTTTTACCACGAAAGGCATGAATATTATTTTCTATCAAATAATTGGGATTGTCACGCAAGACATGAATAAGGTCTCGCTTGATAAGATTATTGGGAATAGTCCATGTAGGATTGAGTACCATATATTCGATGGTGTCAGAAAAAATAGGGGTAGGTCTATCAATTCTACCTACAACAATACCCATCTTACGTAGTTTTTGTCCATTGAGAAAGTAGCGTAAATAAAAATCAGGGATATTGACCTCAATATGTTCGGTTTCAAAAGCACTCGGATAGAGTTTGGTTTTATCAAGGTTGGTAATAATCGCTTGAATATTTTTGGATACAGGTTGATTGAGATAATAGGTCACTGTTTTATCTATCGTCCCTGTGACTTTAAGTAAATAGCGTTTTTGATAAGTCAAGATAGCACGTTTGAGTGTTTCGTTGAAACTTGTATCCAATGAAGTCGTCTGTGGATAATCACCAGAAATTTGTAAACGTTTTTTAATCTCTATAATCCGTTTCGCACGGTTGCCTACTTTAAGAATACTATTACTATAAGGAATCTTGGGAAAGGTATGCATCACACGATAATTCTTGAGTAACTCTACCAAAGGGAGATAGCGTTGCTTCATCGGTAGCAAAGCATAGAGATAATCATAAATATTACCTTGGACAATCGCTGAAGTAAGCTGTGATGAAGAGGGAAAGCCTTTGGGAGACATCTCCCATGTGGCATGAATATCGTCACTTTGTGCCAAAGCTTTCATCTTGGCTTGAACCAAAGACCAATCGACATCACCTTGGACGATAAAACGTACCAAACGTACCATCGAACTCGTCAAAATTAAGTCAAGCCTAGCATAAACACTTGCCTTTTTAGTCCTAGATATTTCTCCGTTATCCAAAAGATAATAGAGCCTAGAGATAGAGGATTGGTCAAAAGATTTATTTTTATAGTTAAAAAGAGGATTATTGAGAGCTTGTATCAAATCACTGGCTTTTTTAGCTTGATTTTTGCCTATCCATAGAGGTTTATTCCCTGTAGTGGCATAAATATGCTTGATAATATTTTTATTTTGCCCCTTAATACGAGACTCTAAACCTTTGATAATATTTAGAGAAATATTCTCCATAGAAAGAGGTTGAGCTCTAAGCGTTGTGTAAAAAAATAAGACAAAGACAAGAAGAGATAAGATACGCAAAACAATTCCTCAGTAGTAAAATAATGGGTATTATATCACTATTAAATAAGCTTTCTCCCTTGCTTTGTGAGATTAATCATTACTTAATAGAAGTTTTATTATTATATTTGCACGAATTAACCAAAGGAATCAAAATGAAAATGAAGAATATACTCTTAACAGGTCTACTTGTACTAAGCTCTAGCTATGCGAATGCACAACTCACCTCGCAATTACAAGGACTTCAAGGCAATCAAGAAGCTAAGATAGATGGTCTTATCAAAAAGATAGAAGATATTGGATTTGAAACGGTCACGGTCAATAAACACATTGAAACTTTTTACTTTAACAAATACAAAGAAAAAGGGGTAGAAATGATTTCTTTTTTCCCTGTGATTAACAAAGAAAAGTTAAGACCTCTACTTCTTGCCAATCCTGACTTTGGTGCCTATGCACCGTTTAACTTCTTGGTCTATAAAACACTTGACAAAAAAACCGATGATAATACATGGTTTGGTCACTTATCCTCAGAAACCATGCTCGATGTCATTGGTGAAAAGAATCCCGACACGCGTAAATCTTTTACCGCGATGATTGAATCGTATGATGCACTCGTCAATACCCAACTCAAACCAACCCAAAGCAAAAAATTTGAACGTACCCAAGCATTGCCTAAAAATGGACTCACTAAATTTATCAAAAAGTTTGAACAACCCGAAGATTTGGAAGATTGGATAGAAGAATTTGTAGGAGAGCATGATGGACGTTTTGCAAAACATAACTTTATTATTGCAGGTTTTGTAAATTTCAAATTTGAATATGATGATATGGAATTGGATTTTGAAAAATATGATGCCTACTGGGTTTCTTCACTCTGTCACTTTGAATTCTCTAACTCTATCTTCAATAGAGGTAAACCTGAAGCGGGAATGTTTGCACCTTGTTCTGTCTATTTTTATATTCCAAAAGGAAGCAATACCCTTCACGTGGGATATGCAAGTGTAGATAACTGGATAAATGGATTAAACTTTACAGATGCAAAACGTATTACTCGTATGAAAGCCATTGATACCGAAGTCGGAGAAGTATTTACCGAAATGGGCTTTGAACGCGTAAAATAAAGGCTCAAATGTGTTTATCAAGACGATAGATTTTTCTGGCTATTCTAGTATTAAAGTAGGTCAAGCAACAGAGGTATGGATGATAGAAAAAGCAGATACCATACCTTCTAATAGAACCCTCGTTGCTGGGGCTAATAATTTACTTATCTCCCCAAATCCTCCTCCTTTGATGATGCTTTCTAAAGATTTTGCCTTTATACAACAAGAAGACGATTATCTCATTATTGGGGCTTCTATGCCTACGGGGCGTATGCTCTCTTATGCGAAGAAACATAATATTGCAGGATTTGAATTTTGTGCCAAACTTCCAGGGACTTTGGGGGGAATGTTGGCAATGAATGCAGGGGTTAAAAGCTATGAGATATTTAATATCCTTGACGCGATTAAAATCAATAATCAATGGGTCTTAGCCAAAGATATTTCGCATGGCTATCGTTTTGCCAAGCTCCAAGGGATTGCTACTGAAGCTAGATTCAAGATTGTCCAAGGCTTTGACCCTGCCCTCTTGCAAAACCTTCTAAGCCTACGTTCCAATCAACCCCATACCCCCTCAGCAGGTTCTGCCTTTAAGAATCCTCCCAATGATTATGCAGGAAGGCTCATAGAAACCGTGGGATTAAAAGGTCTGAGAAAGGGAGATATGCAGTGGAGTGACATCCATGCCAATTTCTTGGTCAATGTAGGTCATGGTACTTTTGAAGAGGCTCAGTACCTCATCTCTTTGGCAAAAGACAAGATACAAAAAGTGTATGGTATTACCCTTGTAGAAGAGATTAAGATACTCTAAGAGATTATTTGTCTTCTAACTCTCGTACACAGCGAATAAAATTTGATTGTCCTGCTGAACGTGCATATCGCATAGCATCGGCAGGATATATCACATAATATCGCCCTTGGGTAGTCGGTGTTGAAGTCCAAAAGTCAGTGTCTCTTGTCTCAGAAAATACCTCTCCGTTTGTATGATGTACAGATATTAGCTCATCAGAAGTAGGTAATCTCCAATCTACAAAAGTAGCATAATGAAGGTTCTCACAATAGCTTCTTGCATGTGGATAGTCCCCTGCTTTTTCTGTAGAATGTTCACGCTTAAAGGCTGCCGTTTCATCTTCGGTATAGGCTTCATCTTGCCAGATGAGTTTTCTTCGTTTATCCACATACACACGGTCATCATTGGGTAATGCACTCTTTGTTGTAGAGAGCATAGGAAGAGAGGGCGTATCGTGCATCCCTACACTAGCTTGAGTCCCCGTACTACTAGAAATGATAGGCACAATATTAGAGACAGTATTAGATACACTCGTCTCAGGCTCAATATTCCCACCTCCTATAAGCATGGCTGTACTTAGTAGAAATACGCTAATCATTGTCTTGTTCATAATGTTCCTTTAATATTTTGATTATGATAAACTAAAGTACATCAAAAGAAGCTAAATTTTGTATATTCTTTACTATTATTGATGTATCTCTATCGCTACACCCTTGGCAACAGCAGACCATAAGCTATCCATCGCTACATTCGTCACAGCCAAACATCCTTCTGTCCAATCACGTGCTAGAGTATAATCGTCTCCAGCACCCGTGGCATTCCATTTGGGTTGTCGTGAATGGTAATATATCCCCCTGCACTTACCCCTTTTTGTCTAGCTTTGGCTCTATCTTTGGCGTTGGGATAAGAAATCATCAACGATTTATAGAGTCGCCTATCACACTTTTTGCGTACAATACGATAATGCCCTTCAGGCGTACGATAATCCCCTTCTTGTACTTTATGCCCTTGGTTCCATTCTTGCCTAAAGAGATACGAAAGGTTTCGAGTACTTTACCTTCATACCACATAGAAAGCTCTCGTTTTTTCTTATATACGACCAATTTATCTACTTTGAGACCCTGTAGTTCTGTACCATGACGCAGAGACTTTTGACATGCTTTTACCTCATAAGGTGTGTTATCTACAGGCATAGGTGTACATCCTCCTAAAAATAGCAATAAAGGAGCATCAGACGTAAAGATAATCTTCGCATCATTCACCCCAACCTTCACTTTGGCGTTTGGACTTATGCTTGTCTTTTTAGCGCGAAGTCGCATTTTTGAGCTTTGTAAACGGTTGAGATTACTCATCTCAGCATCCCTCATATCCTCAAAGTTTTTCTCTGTAAACGCTTCATTGAGACAGGTACCTTCATGAAGCCTAGAAATATAGGATTGCAAGCTGTTGATGATACTCAGAATATAAGCTAACCGTGGCTTTATCTAACTTTACTTTCAATTCATGTAACTTATCTGTAAACTTTTTTGGCAATCATATTTTCATTTCGTAACATACGAAAAATATTCTTGGCTACCTTATCCAGCTCTGAAATATATTTTTGTCTCATAAATTTGTCTATTTGTTTTTGCGTATATGCCATAATATTTACCGTATTGTAATAGGTACTAATCTCAGAAACGGCGTACCATAATGATTTCATTGCTGTATTCGTTACTGCAACACAGCCTTGTGTCCAATCTTTTGGACAAGGTATATCTTGTTC
>JAUZSQ010000082.1 GCA_030949325.1 Sulfurovum sp. | reverse complement strand
AGAATTACTTACATTGTATCTTGAAAAGCTACGCTTACTTTCATTGGAAAAACTAGAAGATGAACACAAAAGTGTTATGCAAGTACTGAAAGAGTCTCTTGTTTATTTAGAAGGTGAAATGCAGGGGTATTGAGATGCTTATAAGTTTGTATTTTAAAATAGTTCCCCTCATTACAACGGTCTTCCTTTGTAATGCATACTAAACTAAGAACCCACTATAGGAATAGAAGTAAATTAAAACCAAATTTTAGGGTAGGCACTTTGAAAACGATGGCTTTTATTTATATGCTAGTCCTTAGCAACCCAAAATAAAAGCCAAAAAATGCTACACTCAAATAAGACTTATAGAGTAGAAAGGGATGTTATGGCAAAGAATACAATGACAGTGACCAATAACCAAACCAATGAGAGCTATGAATATAGTATTATCCAGAGTACCAAAGGAGCTGATGTTGTAGATATGCGTACATTTTATGCTGATACGGGTATGTTTACTTATGACCCTGGGTTTACTTCTACGGCATCTTGTGCGTCTTCTATTACGTTTATTGATGGGCAAAAGGGGTTTTGGAATATCGAGGTATGGCTATTGAGACTTTGGCACAAAAATATACTTATATGGAAACGTGTTTTCTTTTACTCAACAAACGCTTACCTAGTGAAGAAGAATTACTTCATTTTGACCTAGAGATACGCCATCGTGCATTTTTGCACAAAGGGTTACACAAGCTCTTTGATGCCTTTCCTGACAATGCCCATCCTATGGCAACGCTGAGTGCTGGAGTGACGGCTTTGGCTACTTTTTATAGTGAGCATTTGGATATAGAAAATGAAGAAGAGTATTTGGAAATGGCACATCGTTTGATTGCCAAGATACCTACTTTGGCAGCTTTTTGCGTATAGGCATTCTTTGGGTATTCCTTTTATTGAACCCCATATTGATTTGGGATTTACCGAAAATTTTCTGACCATGATGAGAGCCTATCCTCATGGGAAGATGCACTTAGGAGCAGAAGGCTATGCGTCTATCAAAGAGGTCGAAATTCGTGCTTTGGATACGATTTTTACCTTACACGCTGACCATGAGCAAAATGCTTCTACTACGGTAGTGCGAGGTGTGGCTTCTACAGGAGCACATCCTTATGTGGCGATTAGCTCTGGTATCTCAGCACTTTGGGGACGTGCGCATGGAGGAGCCAATGAATCGGTGATTGCACAATTGGAGTATATAGGTTCGGTAGAGAATGTAGAGGCCTTTATCGAAAGAGCCAAAGACCCTGATGATGATTTTCGCTTGATGGGATTTGGGCATAGGGTCTATAAAAACTTTGACCCACGAGCGACGATACTTAAGAAGCTACAAGATGAACTACAAGAAACACTCAATCTTGATTCTGAACTCATGGCAATTGCTAGAAGGGTAGAAGAAATAGCCTTGAGTGATAGCTATTTTATCTCACGAAACCTCTATCCCAATGTAGATTTCTATACAGGGATTATTCTCACCGCCCTCAAAATTCCCAAATCTATGTTTACGCCTATCTTTGTCATAGGGAGAACGGTAGGGTGGATTAGCCAATGGATAGAGTTTAAACAAGATAAAACCTCCAAGATTGCTAGACCTAGACAATCGTATCAAGGAGAATAAAGTTCAGAGTTCACATATAGTACACACTGATTGAGTACTATACCTACATGAAAGAGATAAAAGGTCACCCCCTCCCTTTAGCCTTTTATCCTTTCTAGATAACT
Source organism: Sulfurovum sp. (assembly GCA_030949325.1). Lineage (GTDB taxonomy): Bacteria > Campylobacterota > Campylobacteria > Campylobacterales > Sulfurovaceae > Sulfurovum. The sequence continues at coordinate 2,388 of JAUZSQ010000082.1, read as the reverse complement.
TTTCACTCTTTTCTCCTTTTTAATTTTTTCTCCTTTTTAATGAAAAGTTATCTGTGTTTTTTCCCAAACAAATCATCCTAAAGCCTAAGAGTGTATAATGTTTTTAGCCTAATTATAAGAGAGCAGTATGCAACGTAAAAAGATATATAATCCCGACTCACAAGAGAAAACCAGTGAACGCAAGATATTTGGGGGAAACCCTACAGGTATTTTTGAACTTAATGATATTAAGTATCAATGGGCATATAATCTATGGGAGATGATGCTCAATAATTCATGGTATCCCAAAGAAGTAGATATGACGCGTGATGTCAACGATTACAAACACCTCACCGATCCCGAAAAATCTGCTTATGACAAGGTCTTAGCCCAACTTATTTTTATGGATTCTTTGCAAACGAATAATATTATGGATAACCTAAATCCTTTTATTACTGCACCAGAGATAAACCTTGTCTTGGTAAGACAAGCCTTTGAAGAGGCTTTACATTCACAAAGTTATGCTGTGATGGTGGACAGTATTTCTACCAACTCCAAAGAGATTTATGAACTTTGGCGAAGAGATATGCAACTCAAAACCAAAAATAATGCCATTGCCAAGGTCTATGAAGAACTCTCTTCAAACCCTACAGATACCAATATCGTCAAAGCTATGTTTGCCAATCAAATTCTCGAAGGGATTTACTTTTACAGTGGATTTGCCTATCTTTATACCTTGGCACGTTCTGACAAGATGCTAGGAACTGCACAGATGATACGCTTTATCCAACGTGATGAGGTCACACATCTTTTACTCTTTCAAAATATGATTAATGCCACTAAAAATGAGCGACCAGAACTTTTTACCAAAGCATTGGAAGAAGAAGTATATCAAATGTTTCGAGATGCTGTAGAGCTTGAATCCAAATGGGGAGCGTATATTACCCAAGGTCAAATCTTGGGTTTGACAGATAATATTATCGAACAATATATTATGCATCTTGCAGATAAACGCCTACACGCTGTAGGTATGAAGAAACTTTATAATGTAGAGCATCCTATCAAGTGGGTAGATAATTTCTCTCAATTTAACGACCAAAAACCAACTTCTTTGAAGGTAATGTGACCAATTATTCCAAAGGTAGTATAGACTTAGACGACTTTTAGTATGCCCCAAAAGTACAAGACTTTGGAGGTTGTTTCCTTACAGTTATCTACAACATCAAAGTATCAAGACAATCTTACGAGCCTACTAAGCTATCTACACACTTACGAAGAAAAGCATATCATTATTGCTCCAGAAGTCTGTCTGACAGGCTTTGATTATGCACAGATGGAGACTTCTGCAAAATTCTCTTCCAAGGCACTCAAAACACTGCAAAAAGTCATCAACGAGCAAATACTTATCTTGACCCTTATCCTCAAAGAAGGCGAAAGCTTTATCAACCAAGCTGTCGTTATTCATAAGCACAAAATCATACACACACAAGAGAAAGTCAAACTCTTTAAACTCGCCGATGAAGACCTCTATTTCTCAGCAGGTAAACAACAAGGTATCAAACCCTTTGAGATAGAGGGTATCTCCTATGCTATTCTTATATGTTTTGAATTACGTTTCAAAGAACTGTGGAAACAAATCGAAGGTGTTGATGTCATTTTCATCCCTGCCCGTTGGGGAAAGCTTCGGAAGAATCATCTCGAAATACTCTCTTCTGCTTTGGCTGTGATGAACCAATGCTATGTCGTAGTATCCAATACTTGTGACGAAGATATGGCCTCGTCTTCTGCGATTATCAGCCCTTCCGGAGTCTCTACAAGGGATGACAGTAAACACGTCATAGAAAGTACTATAGAGTGTAGCCAAATCAGAAAAATGCGTCGTTATATTCGCTTGGATTAGTCTATAATGTACTATAGTCCTTCCTAAACCAAAAAAACAAACCCCAGCACCCAACAAAACCAACCCAGCCAAAACCTGCACCCAAGCAGACATCAAAAGACTCTTATTCACAATCACATTATGCATCTCGTTGTCTATTTTCACCCCTGCATATTTTGCAGTATGCACCAACAATGAAACGGCTAAATCTCCATTGGGTATCTCTTTGTGACAGCTCAAACACGCACCACTTCTATCTAGTTTGTCTCGTGTTTCTGAGTCCAAGGCTTGGGAGAGTCTCCAGTGGTTTCCTACGGTTTGGACTTGTGTGCCGTTTTCGTCTATCATGACTGAGAAATCATGTTTTAGGTTGGGGATGGCAGGGATTTGTTCGTCTGTGCCTTTGACGAGTAGGCGTTTTTGTGCGTCCATGAGGTCAACTATTGTTGTTTTGCTTTGGTCTGCGAAATATTTCCCTCCGTTGATGCCTTTTCCTTGGGCTTTGAGTGTGGTGTGACAGCTTTCACAAG
>JAUZSQ010000081.1 GCA_030949325.1 Sulfurovum sp. | reverse complement strand
CATTACTGCCATACGTGAGGCTATCTCTCCGAAAATACGCGTAAGCAAAACTTCTATTGAGATTGGAGATATTTTTATGCAAAAACAATAGGCGTAGCAGGATTTTCAATCGTTTCCATCAACTCTTTTACTAAGTCATTCATCGTAAGGTATTTTTGTCATACGGTCGCAGTGAGATTGCGACTTGACACGTATTGACACCGTCTAATTTGGCTAAGAGCAGCTGTTCTCCCAAGTTAAACTTCAACGGCAGAATGCAGTCATCTATGACTTCTAGCCAAATGATTTTGTCCGACTATCTCTTCTAGTGATTTGTATCCCAAAAGAAGCCAAAATCTCTCTAATGTCTTCTGCCATCAAGGTAAAGTAATTGATGACTTTTTCTACATTTCCAGAAAAGCGTTTTCGTAAGGCTTCATCTTGTGTCGCTACCCCAACAGCACAAGTATTGAGATGACAGACCCTAAGCATCACACAACCCACAATGACCAATGCCCCCGTACCAAAGGCATACTCTTCAGCTCCTAGTATCGCAGCTTTGACGACATCAAGACCTGTTTTGAGTCCACCATCAGTCTCTAGCGTGACATTGCCTCTAAGGTTGTTGGCTTTGAGTGCATTGTGTGCTTCTATGAGTCCTAGTTCCCAAGGATTCCCTGCAAAACGGATAGACCCAATAGGCGCAGCCCCCGTACCACCATCAGAACCAGAGATAATAATCTTATCAGCATACGCCTTGGCTACACCTGCTGCAATCGTACCCACTCCTGCTGTAGAGACAAGCTTTACAGCCACTCGTGCATGAGGATTGATTTGTTTCAAGGTCAAAAATAAGCTGTGCCAAATCTTCGATAGAATAAATATCATGGTGAGGTGGAGGTGAAATCAACGTCACCCCGGGTTTGGTAAATCGCAAAGACGCAATCAAAGCCGATACCTTAGAACCAGGAAGTTGTCCCCCTTCACCCGGTTTCGCTCCTTGTGCTACTTTAATCTGTATCTCTGTAGCAGAACGTAAATACTCAGGTGTCACACCAAAACGTCCAGAAGCTACTTGCTTGATGCTAGAGTTTCTGTTGGTTCCATAACGTGCAGGGTCTTCTCCACCCTCACCCGAGTTTGATTTAGCACCAATGGTGTTCATAGCCACTGCCAAAGTCTCATGGGCTTCTTGTGAAATAGACCCCATCGACATCGCAGCTGTAGAGAAACGCTTAAAGATTTTTGAAACATCTTCAACTTCATCAATATCAATGGCTTCTTTATCGCTTTTGAGTTGATAAAAATCTCTAATAAACTTCTTGTCTCTGTTCGTTGACAAGCTTTTGTACCTCAGCGTAATCTTCTGCCTTACCTGAAGTAGCCGATTTTTGAATCGCCATAATAGTAGGACGAGAAAAATCATGAAATTCTTCACCCTTTTTATACTTATAATACCCACCTTTGTACAGAGCATTTTTACTGTTTGCAAATCTTCTGTATAGGCACGTTGATGGTTACTATTGAGACGTGTATCTATATCTTCGTATCCTAGACCATGAAGTAATCCTATCGTACCCTCAAAACATTCAGCCACAATTTCTGCACTCAATCCAATACTATCAAAAAGGCGTGAATTACGATAAGATGAAAGTGTAGCAATACCCATTTTGGACATAATCTTCATCAACCCTGCACCCATCGCACGTCTAAAGCGTTTGAGAATAGCTTGGACATCCTCAGATTCTTCGCAGAGTTGTACTACCGTATAATAGAGTAAGTACGGATAAATCGCAGCTGCACCATAGGCTATCATCGTAGAAGCAGAATGTGGGTCAAAGACTTCCCCTGTGACTGCGACAATACTGGTGAGGTGTCTAAGCTCATGTGCTAATAGTTCTTGACTCAAACGCCCTACTACCATCAACATTGGCAAGACTTTTTCTGTACTACTCAATGCCCTATCATCCAAGATAATCGTTCTAATACCGTCTTCTCGTACATCAACAATAATCTGAGCAATCAAAGCATGAAGGCTCGATTGTAAGTCTGAGGTATAGGCTGTAGAGTATTTTTGTACTTTGTAAATCGCATCATATTTTTCATTGTTTTCATCACCAAACTCTTGAAGCAAACAAAACTTCTCCGCAGACATTACAGGCAATACGGTCTTAAGACGCTTGGCATGAGAAGCATCATCTGCTAGGATATTTTGCATTTCACCAAAGCCTGTATTGAGACTCATCACCGTCTTTTCACGAATAGAATCAATAGGGGGATTGGTCACTTGTGCAAACTTTTGCTTAAAGAAGTCGGTAAAGTTACGCTGTTGCATCGAAAACGCAGCAATAGGTGTATCATCACCCATAGAACCCGTCGTCTCCTTGCCTTCATGTATCATAGGCTTGATGATTTCGCGTATCACTTCTAAGGTATAGTTGAAATAACGCTGTCTAGCTTCCATATCTTTGTGGTCTTTAGAACACTTCTCTACTTGGGCATTGGGCACATGCTCTTGCAAGTAATCCATATTTTGACTCAACCATTTATCATAAGGAAATCCTGCTTTGAGATAGGCATCAATATCGCTAGATTTGAGTACTTTACCGTGTTTTAGGTCAATCCCCATCATCTCACCAGACTGAAGCCTACCACGTTCTACAATCTCATCTTCAGGTATTTCAAGTACCCCAAATTCTGAAGAGATAAGCAGTCTATTGTCTCGTGTACGTATATATTTAGCAGGTCTAAGTCCATTTCTGTCCAAGACACAGCCTATATAACGCCCATCCGTTATACTCACAGCAGCAGGACCATCCCAAGGCTCAAAACAGGTACTCGCATACTCATAAAAAGCACGAAGCTCCGTGTCCATGTGAGGGGCATTGTGCCAAGGAGCAGGGATTAAAGAACGTGCTGCTTTGAAAAAATCTACACCATTGACACGCAAAAACTCCATAAAGTTATCTAAACTCGCCGAATCTGACATCCCTTCTTGAATCACATGGGTAAGCCGTTTCATTTCTTCATCAGAAAAGACTTCAGATTTGACCGTAGCCATCTTGGAAGCTACATTAAATCTATTGGCAGTCACGGAGTTAATCTCTCCATTGTGGGCTATCATCCTAAAAGGCTGTGCCAACTTCCACTCAGGCAAGGTATTGGTAGAAAAACGCTGATGAAAAAGACAAAAAGAAATCTCAAAATCAGGATTTGCAAGGTCTTGATAAAATTGCTTGATATGCGTAGGCATGACCAAACCCTTATAAGAGATTAGCGAAGTAGAAAAAGAAGGGATATAAAAGCTATTGTCCTCCATCAATTCAAACTCTATCTCTTTACGAGACAAATACACAAGTGCTTCAAATCGATTACTCGCCACTGCCCCTTTGGGTGCAACAAACACTTGTTTGATACTAGGCAGTGATGCCAATGCTTGTTCGCCTAGCACCTTCGTATCAATAGGCACAACACGGGTATAAAGTATCTTCAAATCATTGTTTTCACACACTTTTTTGATGACAGCAAAATCCGATTCTTGCTTAGAAAACACCATCGCTACAGCATAGGTATCAGGGAGTTCTATCCCCTCTTCTAAAGCCACTTTGGCAAAAAATGATTTGGGTAAAGAGAGCAAAAGCCCTGCCCCATCGCCTGTCTTACCATCAGCTGCGACTGCCCCTCTGTGCATCATACGAGACAAAGAGCTTACCGCATCTTCTAGGTTTCGGTGTGAAGGAGTATTGTCAATAGAAGCCAAAAGCCCAAACCCACAATTATCTTTAAATGAAGTAAATAAATCTTGCATATTATCGCCTTATAAGTGTATCTAAAATGGCATGGATTATACCCAAAATACTATTAAGGTTTATTTAAGGGTTTAAAATGTGACTACATATAATAGAACACAGTATTTTTTCGCTATAATTTGCTATGTATAAATTATTATTTCTTCTATTCGTATCCAGTGTTTCTGTCTTTGGGACTATCCATGCCGTGGTCTCTATCTTGCCTCAACAAACGTTTGTCCAAGCCATAGGTGGGGATAGGGTCTTCGTATCATTGATGGTACTTCCAGGGGATTCTCCCCATACTTATGAGCCTAAGCCTTCGCAAATGAAAGCCATTGCCAAGGCCGATGTCTATTTTGCTATAGAGGTGGAATTTGAACATACTTGGCTTCCCAAATTTCAAGACTTGAACCCCAAGATGCGTACGGTGTCTTTGAGTGAGGGGATAGAAAAGTATAGTATATCTGCCTCTTCATCTGCCTCCTTCTGTACGCATGAGGGTCATGGTCATCATGGGCATGAGAAACATCTATCCCACGAAAAATCCATGCAAGACCCGCATATTTGGACTGCTCCTCATAATGTCAAACGTATTGTCCAAAATATTTATGAAGCCTTGATTTCCTTAGACCCCAAACATACAGCCTATTATAAAAAGAACCTAGAACGCTATCTTCAAACGATTGAAGATACCGATACACAGATTAAAGCACTGCTCTCTACTCTGAAAGAATCACGTACATTTATGGTCTTTCATCCTTCGTGGGGATATTTTGCTAGAGAGTATCATTTGACACAACTCAGCGTAGAAGTAGAAGGCAAAAGTCCTAAACCCAAGGCACTTATAGCCTTGATTAAACAAGCAAAAAAGCACAAGGTAAAGGCTCTCTTTAGCCAAACAGAGTTTTCAGATGCTTCGGCGAAGATTATTGCCAAAGAAGTAGGTATTCCTGTGATAAAAGTCTCTCCTTTAGCAGAAAATTGGGCAGAAAACCTCATCTCTATCGCAGAAGCTATTGCAGGAAAAAAGTAGCGTGAGTATCATTGAAATAAAGAATCTTAGCTTTGCCTATGAGACACAGACGATACTCAAAGACATAGACCTCAGCGTCAAAGAAAAAGACTTTTTGGCGATTATTGGTCCTAATGGAGGAGGTAAATCTACCCTACTCAAACTTATCTTGGGTATGCATCGTTATCAGCAAGGAAGTATTCATATATTAATTGGGAAATCTCCTAAACAAAGCTTAGGTAAGATAGGCTATGTACCTCAAGATACCAATGTCAATACCGATTTCCCCATCAAAGTCATAGAAGTGGTGATGATGGGACATATCGAAGGGAAGCGACCCCTTTTTGGCTATGGTAGGCACGAATTATCTTGTGCCATGGGTGTATTGGCACAAGTAGGTATGGCAGATTTTGCCCTTAGCAAAATAGGTGCACTCTCAGGGGGACAACGCCAACGTGTGATGATAGCAAGGGCCTTATGTAGCCATCCTCAAATACTTATACTCGATGAGCCTACTTCTAGTATAGATATTACAGGACAACATGAGATTTATGAATTGCTGAAAGTACTCAATGAGACGATTACGGTGATTGTTGTCAGTCATGATATTTCTGTCATTTTAGAATATGCCAATAAAGTAGCCCATATCCATAAGAAACTTTCTTATCACGATATTTCAAACAAAAATTCTACTTTTCATACCCATCATAAGCAAAAAGAAGAACACTTTTGTGAGATAGAACTCTTGCAAATGCTTGGTTCAGACAATTGTCATACCTGTGAAGATGAAGCATCATGATAGAAGCTTTACAATTTGAATTTATGCAACATGCCCTTATCGCTGGATTTTTGGTAAGTTTTGCCTCAGGTATTATAGGCTCACTCATTGTGGTCAACCGTATGGTATTTCTCGCAGGGGGTATTGCACATACCTCTTATGGGGGGATTGGCTTGGCTGTATATTTTGGCTTACCTATCTTTTTGGGTGCATCGGTTTTTGCTGTGATGGCTGCGATACTCATTGCTATACTCACACTCAAAAAGCGTCACCGTATTGATACCTTTATAGGGCTTATTTGGGCTGTGGGTATGGCTATTGGAGTCATTTTTGTTGACCTTACTCCTGGGTATAATGTAGATTTGATGAGCTACCTCTTTGGTTCTATATTGGCTGTGAGTTCCACAGATTTGTACTTTATGGCTATTTTACTTGTGATGATTATTATCGTGATTGTCTTTTGGTATCGTGATATTTTGGCTGTTTCTTATGACAGTCAATATGCTTCACTGCGAGGGGTCAACGTACCCTTTTTCTATACACTCATACTGATACTCTCAGCACTCTGACTGTAGTCATTGCTATCAAGGTAGTAGGACTCATCTTGGTGATTGCTTTGCTCACTATTCCTGTGTATATTGCTGAAAAGCTTTCCCATAGTTTGTTTGCTATGATGTTCCTCTCTGGGGGGATTGCTACAGTCTTTACCTTAGTAGGATTATGGTTTTCTTATAGCTATGATTTGACTTCGGGGGCTTCTATTATTATCGTGTCTGCTTGTTCTTTGGGAGTGTTTTTACTTTTGCATACTTACTATCATATACTCTGGAACAAAGGCTTGAAATGATTGAACTCAAAGGAAAAACACCACATATCGCAGTCATAGGTGATTTGATGATAGACCACTATCTCTGGGGCGTTTGTGAGCGTATTTCTCCTGAAGCCCCTGTACAAATCGTATCTATAGAAAAAGAAACGTCTGTATTGGGAGGCGCTGGTAATGTCATTCACAATCTCATTGCCCTTGGTGCAAAGATTGATGTTTTTTCGGTACTAGGAGATGATGAGAATGCTGAGGCACTGAAATCTTTACTACATAGACTCGATATATCTACAAAGCATATTGGCATACAAGCACAGCGACTTACCTCTAAGAAAAGTCGTATTATCTCTTCTGGTCAGCAAATATTACGCTATGACAAAGAAACGACAGAGTCTATAGATATAGAGCAAGAAAGCCAACTCATAGCACAATTTACACAAAATATCAGTCTCTATGATGTCGTAATTTGTATCTGATTACAACAAAGGGGTATTGACCCCAACACTCACACAAGCACTCATTCTTTGTTGTCAAAGTGTAGGTACAAAAATATTGATAGACCCCAAAGGCAAAGATTTTACTAAATACAAAGGGGCAACACTTCTTACACCCAACAAAAAAGAAGCTATACTGGCTACTGGCATAGATATTGTAGATACTCCCTCTCTCTTAAAAGCGATGCAAAAAATACAAGCCTCTTGTGATTTGGAACTCTCACTCATTACGCTAAGTCAGGAAGGGATTGCTGTCTATGATACGACCTTACGCACACATCCTACCCTAACGCGTGAAGTCTTTGATGTCACAGGTGCAGGAGATACGGTTATCGCTTCTTTGGGCTTTGCCTTGGCTTGTGGCTATGCTATTGATGAGGCTGTCAAATTTGCCAATCTTGCAGCAGCTGTGGTTGTAGGTAAGATTGGTTCGGCTACTGCTTCACTAGAAGAGATAAGCCACTATGAATCAAGCATTCACAAATCTACGAGTGATTCGCATATCAAGCACTTTGATGAGATGACACTTTTGAGTCGTGATTTGCATAAGCGTGGCAAAAAGATTGTCTTTACCAATGGTTGTTTTGATATTTTGCATGTAGGGCATGTCAAATATCTCGAAACTGCGAAAAGTTATGGAGATGTCTTGATAGTAGGACTCAATTCGGATGCGAGTGTCACGAGGCTCAAAGGGGCAAATCGTCCTATCAATGCTCAAGACGATAGAGCGTATATTTTGGCATCTTTAGAAGCTGTAGATATGTGTAGTACAATTTGAAGACGATACACCTTATGCACTCATCAAAAATATAGCATACCCCATATTTTGGTCAAAGGTGGAGATTATGCAGGGGAAGAGAGTCATCGGTCAAGATATTGCAGATGAATTACGCCTTGTCAACTTTATAGAAGGTAGAAGTACCACAAAAATTATACAACGGATACAAAATGATAAATGTTAACCATGTCATACAAAATGAACTCCAAATGCACAAGCAAACCATAGAAGCTGTCATCAAGACAATGCAAGAGCCACTCGAAGAGGCATCAAAGTCTATGATAGCTGTGCTAAAACGTGGGAACAAAATTTTACTCTGTGGCAATGGAGGGTCTGCGTCTGACGCACAGCATATTGCAGCAGAACTCACGGGTCGCTATAAAGTAGAACGCAAGGGCTTACCTGCCATTGCCCTCAATACCGATACCTCAGCACTCACAGCCATTGCCAATGATTATGGCTACAACAAAATCTTTCAAAGGCAAGTCGAAGCCTTGGCACAAAAAGGTGACCTGTTGATAGCTATCTCAACATCAGGAAACTCTGAAAATATTGTCCTAGCATTGCAAAGTGCCAAAGCCTTAGGATGTGAGACCTTGGGGTTTTCTGGTCACCAAGGTGGAAAGATGAATGATTTATGTGATATCAATCTCATCGTACCCTCTAATGATACCCCTCGTATCCAAGAAATGCATATCCTCTTTGGTCATATACTTGCCAAATGATAGACCATAGCTTCACGCCTAAGCCCTCTTATAAAGTACTTATCTTATGTACGGGTAATTCTTGTAGAAGTATTATCGCCCAAGCCCTCATCAATGCTGAGCTTGAAGGTATCTCTGCCCAAAGTGCAGGAGTCAAAGCTACGGGAAAAGTCCACCCCCTTGCAAAAATAGTACTAGAAGAAGCAGGAATTTGGCAAGAAAGCTACCATTCCAAGACATTAGAGAGCCTAAGGGACAATCAGTATGACCTCATCGTTACCGTTTGTAATCATGCCAAAGAGAGTTGTCCTATCTTCCCCTACCCTACTCCTACCTTGCATTGTGGGTTTGAAGACCCTGATGGTTTGGGAATAGCTGATTTCAAATCTACTCTAAAAGAGATACGCAGGATACTCCTGCCTCAAGTACAAACGACATTGTCTTAATATGAAATCTTTCCCCTTTTATGCACTTTTTATTTTTATAGCACTTTTATTTACAGGATGTAATAGCACACAAAAACTACAGCCCAAAATACAGGCTAAAAAACCTCCTAAAAAAACCTTTACGATGCAAAAAAAGACTTTTCATCTCGTAGTTACAGCTACAGCCTATACCTCAAGGAAATCAGAAACCGATAGTACTCCTTATATAGGTGCTTGGAACAATAGACTCTCTACTACACATAAATCTATCGCTGTCTCAAGAGACCTCATCAAAAAAGGCTTAGGCAATGGTACAAGAGTGCGTATTCGTGGATTGCGTGGGATATATACGGTGCGTGATAAGATGCATAAAAAATGGAGGAGAAAAATAGATATTTATATGGGTACAAACCTCAAGAAAGCCTTGCAATGGGGTAGGAGAAAAGTCACCCTCTCTTGGACGAAAAAGGTGCTGACTCCTCTGCCTAATTAATACGCACCACGCCTTGCGTCTTTTTTGTCTTCATTCTCACCAATAGCAGCACCAGCGATAGCACCTAGACCTGCACCAATCACTGTGGAACCTGTATTACCACCCATCATTTGACCCAGTAATGCACCTGCTCCTGCACCCATCAATGCACCATTTTCTGCTTTACTTGCACAGCCGGTGAGTGTCAATATGCCTATGCTTAGTACGCTAAGTAATCCTAATTTGAGTCTTGTCATGTTAATCCTTTGAGATAAATATTTAGTCTAAACACTACAATCATAGCCAAATACCTCTTAGCCTAGCACCTCTTATAGTAAATATACGGTATAATCTTTGCAAAAATGTAGGATTATGTAAATGATAAAAATAGTATGGGTCTTTCTCTTTCTCTGTTTGGCAATGGACGCCAAGGATTATACCTACAATGCTAAAACGATAAAGACTATCAATATTTTAGTCAAGAAACACCACTTCTCAAGAGCAGAGGCCAATAGGCTCTTTAGGCACGTCAAGGTACAAAAAACAGCACTTCGTGCCTTTATACCACTCAAACAACAAACACGAAGAAAAGAGACAAGAACCCCAGAGCAAATTGCAAAAGCCAAGAAAATCCGTAACAAATATGGTTCATGGGGTAGATATGCACGACTCACAGTCAATCATAGGCGTACCCAACAAGGTATTGCCTTCATACAAAAACATCGCAAAGTCTTTGATGCTGTCCAAAAGCAGTATGGTGTGCCTAAGGAGTATATCGCAGCTATTATAGGTATAGAGAGTGCCTATGGTCAAAATGTGGGGAAATACCCTGTTTTTGATACACTCAGTACCTTGGCTTTTGAAAAGAATAGACGCAATAAGTTTTTCAACAATCAACTTATCAAGTTTTTAGCCTTGTCTAAAACAGAAAATTTTAATCCCAAAAATGTCTATGGCTCTTATGCAGGGGCAATTGGATTATGTCAATTTATGCCTAGTAATTACCTACCTTATGGGGTCGATTTTAACCGTGATGGTCGTATTAGTCTTCAAAATCCTGCAGATGCCATTGCCAGTGTTGCCAATTATTTCAAAAAAAATGGTTGGCGTACGGGTGAACCTGTAGCCATACGTGTGAGCTATGCAGGTACGCGTTTTAACCGTTTGAAGACAGGCTATAAATATAGCTACCATCGAAAGAATCTCAAAGGCATTAGCCCTATATATTTTTGGGATTATGACAAGAAAGTACGTCTTATTAAATTACAAAAAAAGTCTTATGATGAACTTTGGTATGGCGCTAAAAACTTTTTTGTCATTACGCGATACAACCACAGTAGTTATTATGCCATGGCAGTCCATCAATTGGCACAAAAAAATAAAGGCATCCCTATAATCTATGAAAATATTTGTGATTATTATAGACAAAAAAGGAAAAGATGGACTCTATTCAGGTCTCATTGAACATTATATTAAAATTGCCAAACCTTTTGCAGAAGTACAAGTGATAGAAATCTTTGATAAAGCCATTGGCAAAGCACAAGATATTTCTCCACAAATGGCACAAAAAGCCTATACTAAAGCCTTGGAAAAATATATGTCTAAGGGCATAAATATCGCTCTTGACCCCAAAGCCAAAGAGGTAGATAGTCACAATTTTGCAAAACTGCTTAAGAATAGCCTACAGATAAACCTCTTTATTGGTGGTGCATACGGCTTTGAACGTGGTTTTATAGATAAATGTAATAATGCCATATCATTTGGTAAAATAACACTTTCACATAAATTGGTGAAAGTTGTTTTGTTGGAACAGATTTTTAGAGGGCTAACGATTAATAATAATCACCCATACCACAAGTAAGTGGAATACTATTAAATAGGAAGAAATAAATGATTACAGATGTACAATTAGAAGATTTTAAAAATAAATTACTAGACAGACGAGTACAAATAGAGAAGAACCTTAGAGGTACAACACTTGAACTCGATCAAATGAGAGACTTGGAACTCAATGATGAAGGGGATTATGCCGCAGCTGCTGCAGAAACTATTGTAGATAGTGCTATTTTATTGCAACAACGCAAGGAATTAACCGAAATTGAACTTGCTTTAGATAAAATAAAATACAAAACATTTGGTATTTGTGAGATGTGTGAAGACCCTATAGGTCTCGCTCGTTTAGAAGTCAAAAATTTTGCACGTTATTGTATCACTTGTCGTGAAATTAACGAAAAAGAATTAAAGAAACACTAAAAAGACATCCAAAACACAATAAGGAGAAAGAATGAAAGCAGGACTATATATTTTTGCTACTATAGCATTAATCGCAATTATTGGTGCATTGGTGTATGCCGTCAATCCTAATAAATATCTCATAGAGTTCATGGGACTGTCTTTTCACTTTTATATTGCTCTGTGGTTTATATTGCCTATGCTATTACTCTTTTTCTTTACACTCACCCATATGTTTTTTTATGGACTCAAAACCTATTTGACACTCAAAAAATGGAACAAAGATACACTGAGCCTAGAAGATGCACTGTATTGGTCTTTGGTCAACGAGCCTAAAAAACAAAAATATGGTATTGAAGGTATCAACAGTACTGCCGTATTACTAAGTAAAGCTTCGCTGACCCTTTCTGATAACGTAGAAGGACTGACCGAAAAACTCTCTCGTGTCGTACACCTTATCCAAAAAATTAACAATGGTGAGTATGTAGATTTGAAAGAGCATAAAATGGATAAAGTATTTAAATCAGGTAATCCTATTTTAATACAAAACCGACTCAATTGCTTACTCTCTCATCCTAGCTTTGTAGAAGGTGTTATGCGTGCAAGTTCTGAATATTCTGAAATAGTACAAGCAGAAGCCTTGGCTATCTTTGCACAAAAATCAGATTTTCTCCAAGCGCGTAAATATGCCAACGGTTTTGATGCAAAGAACTTTTTATTAATGCTTGAACGTATTGGGAACGGCAATGATTTAGGTCTTACTATTGATATCTTGAATGATTTTGTTGAAGCGATACCATTTCAATGTGCAGACTTTATTAAAATTGCCACTATTAGCAAAAAGTATTTTAAGCCAGAAGACAACCTAGCCTTATTTTATGGCTATCAATCACAAAATGAAAAAGCACAAAATGCCTATCTTTATCTCCTTTTTGAATATGAGTTATTGGAACAAGTATCCAACTATCTTAGTGAACAAGGGGAGACTGAGTTTATTAAATTTAGGGCACTGTACACACTCAAGAAAGAATATTCAGGCTATAAGCTCGAAGACATTATAGATATAGATTCTATTTGTAAACACAGTACCTACCTATAATTTAGATGGGGACACTTGATTTTAGCCAACCCTTTTATGCTTTGGCACCCTTAGCTGGATTTACAGACCTTCCCTTTCGTTCTGTTGTCAAAAAGTTTGGGGTAGATTTAACGATTAGTGAGATGATTAGCTCCAACGCACTCATTCACCATTCCCCCAAAACCTACCGTATGCTAGAAAAATCTCCTATAGAAAACCCTTATGCTATTCAAATAGCAGGGTCTGACTTGGATGTGATTAAACGTGCTGTAGAGATTATCAATACCCAAGAGGGTATTACGACTATCGATCTGAACTGTGGTTGTCCTGCACCCAAAATTGTCAATAACCTTCAAGGCTCTTCTCTTTTGACCGATTTACCTCAGATGGCAAAAGTCATAGAGACTATCAAGAGGTATTCCAACAAAGAATATACTTCAGTGAAGTTTCGCCTAGGCTTTAACGAAAAGAACCATAAAGAAATCGCCAAAATATGCCAAGAATCAGGAGCAGATTATATCGCTGTACATGGACGTACTAGAGCAGGACGCTACAAAGCAGCCGTAGATTATGATGCCTTGGCAGAAATAAAAAGTACTATAAATATCCCTATGATTGCCAATGGAGATATAGACTCTCCTACAAAAGCCCAATGGGTATTAAACCATACACAAGCCGATGGTATCATGATAGGTCGTACAGCAGTAGGAAAGCCTTGGATATTCAAACAAATCAAAGAAGGTATGGAAGAAGCATCTCCAGCACTTATCAAAGCTGTCGTACTAGAGCATTATGACCAAATGATAGCACACTATGGAAAACATGGTGCGATGGTCTTTAGAAAAAACCTTCATTCCTATTCAAAAGCTGGGTATCCTAAGGCTTCTGTTTTTAGAAATGATATTAACAATATAGAAAACCCTATAGAAATGCGAAAAGTCATAGAAGATTTTTTTCTCTC
Organism: Sulfurovum sp.; assembly: GCA_030949325.1. Taxonomy (GTDB): domain Bacteria; phylum Campylobacterota; class Campylobacteria; order Campylobacterales; family Sulfurovaceae; genus Sulfurovum. Next base: position 54,266 of record JAUZSQ010000081.1, on the reverse strand, counting down.
AAGATTTACTTAACTAAGGTGTTCTACCCGTATTCTTTCCATTATTTTTTGAATACTTTCTTTATTGAAGGGTTTGGGGATATGATAATCATAAAGATACTCTTTACTGGCAATAACCTCAGGGTCATTGGTGATAGAGACAATAATAATTTTGGTCTCTTTACCTGCTTTTTCTTTTAATTCTTGGGCAATTTCAAGTCCTGTTTTACCAGGCATATGATGGTCAAGAAACAAAATATGTATATCTTCTTCTGCTGTTTTACACCTATCAATAATATCCATCGTCTCTACACCATCATAGGCATGTTTAATTTGGTCTATAATTGCATCGTTACAGAGCATGGCATTAAGTATTTTGACATTAATCCGTACATCATCGGCAATCAAAACATTGGCAAATACTTTTTTATCACTTACTTTTTTCCCACCTACTTTTTTCTTTGCTACTTTCTTTCTACTTAAGCGTTGCATCTTGGCTTTAATCAGTGCTTTGTTCTCTTGTATTTGTACTGAGTGTAGATAGCTACCTAAAGATTCTAGATTTTTATGTCCTAGTATAATCAATTTTTCTATCTCTGGATTACTACTACTCTCCAAGAGTCTGTTGAATGCCCTCTCTATAGTTTGTAATATCTTTGTATTATTACTCCTTTTACTCGTACCTAAAGTCTCTTTGCTCTCTAGCAATATTTTTTGAAATGTGGGTAAAAGTAAAGAGAGCTTAGTAGAGTCTTCTACAGTAAAACTTAGAGGTAACTGTGAAAATCGGAAAAGTCCTATACACTCTTTCTCCGCAGAAAATATAGGGTAAATAATTTGATTAGACAGCTCAATATTAAAAGGATTGTCTATCGCTTTGTTATATTTACTATCATGGGGCACATCTTTATAAAAACACACCTTATTCTCTAGCACTGCATGACCTAAAAGACTAAAAGCATTCAGATATTTACTTTGTATCGTAATTTCATTGATGTTATCTACATATTGGCTTTTTTCTTTATCATAATACAAAATATCTACATATTTAGCACCCAAATACTCTTTGAGTAAGCGCTGTACTTTCAGAGTATCAGAACAATAATTTAATAATGTGTTGTTTAGAGTTGTAAAATCCATGTATACCCCTATAGATATATCTTAGATATAGAAAAGGGGATAAAAGATTGCATTCATTAGGAGATGAAGCAACAATGTTTCTAAAAGGAGGAAGAATAAAAAAACTCTCTATACCTAAGATAAGTTTAGAGTATAGCTTAATAATATAAATGCTTTCTTAATCATCTTCGTACATATCTTTACGGTAACCTTCCTCATCAAATTTCGTTTTGTAGTAATTTTTGATGATACCAAAGGTCAAATAGACAAAAAGTACTATCGCAATAATATATAAAATATCTCCAAATAACATCTTAATCCTTTAGACTATTGGCAATCGTAATTTTCTCAAAACCTTCATAGTTTTGACGTAAGGCATCATAGATAACAATGCCTACACTCACCCCAAGATTGAGGCTTCGTCCTGCTCCACCCATAGGAATAGTAATACATTGCTCAGGATAGCTGAGTAATACTTTTTCATCAAGACCCTTGGTTTCTGAACCAAAGAGGATATAATCTCCCTTTTGAAACGAAGCGTCAAAATACAGATTGTCCGTTTTGGTCGTTGCCATATAGCTATGCTTTCCTATAGGATGTGCTTTCAAAAAAATTTCAAAACTCTCCCATACGATTAAATCTAAATCTTTCCAATAATCCAGTCCTGCACGTTTGACAGCTTTGTCATCTATATCAAAACCCAAGGGCTCTATCAAATGAAGCGTTGCTCCAAGGTTGACACATAAACGCCCTATAGTCCCTGTATTTGGTGGTATCTGTGGTTCTACCAATACAATGTTAAACATCTTAATCCTTTTTGTATCTAGCTAGTCTAAAAAATAATGGTTTTATTGCCATTGACAAAAACCCTATCGCTTAGTACCAATGTTAAAGCACGAGAGAGGACGACCTTTTCACCATCACGTCCAGCATTTTGCATATCTTTCCATGTCAAACGATGGTTCACAGGAATCACATCTTGGGCAATAATAGGACCTTCATCCAAATCATCTGTCACATAATGTGCCGTTGCTCCAATAATCTTGACCCCTCTGTCAAACGCTTGTTTATAAGGGTTTGCCCCTATAAAAGCAGGTAAGAAAGAATGGTGAATATTGATAATCTTTTGTGTATAAGCCTGAACAAAAACAGAAGTCAGAATACGCATATATTTCGCCAGTACAATATAATCAAAATGAAACTTTGCTAAAATCTCCATCATCTTACGCTCATGCTCTTCTCTCTCTAAGCCCTCAACAGGGACATAAAAAAAGGGTATATTAAAACGCTCTACCAAACTTTGGAGTGTGCTACGATTGGAGATGATGCATTCTATCTTTGCTCCCAAAGCACCCTCTGCATGACGGATAAGTATATCGCCTAAGGCATGAGACTCTTTGGTCACCATCAATACGATATGTTTATCCTTAGGGGTGATGATACGAATATGTGCATCACTAGGACTAATAGCTCCCAAGGCAAGTTCGAGTTCAGCAAGGTCAAAATCACCCGTAACCACCGTACGCATAAAAAATTTACCCTGTTCTTTATCTACAAATTCTCGGTTAGAATCTATATTTAAATCTCTTTCATAAAACACTTTAGAGATTTTATAGACCAAGCCTTTCTCATCTTTACAATCAATGAGTACCCTTGCTTTTTGTTCCATAACAACCCTTTAGAGACTACTTAGATGCATATTTGGCGACAATATCACCCATTTGTGCACAAGAGACAATCTCTACTGCATCAAAATCACCAATATCACCTGTACGGTATCCCTGCTTCAAAGCTTTCCTGATAGCATCATCGATTCTATTGGCTGCTTTTTCTTCCCCTAAAGCATAGCGTAACATCATAGAAGCCGAAGAAATAGTGGCCAAAGGATTGGCTATGCCCTGCCCTGCAATATCAGGAGCTGAACCATGAATGGGTTCATATAGTCCTACGCTATTACCTGTACTCGCACTAGGCAAGAGTCCAATAGAACCCGAAAGCATCGACGCAGCATCTGAGAGAATATCTCCAAATATATTTCCTGTCAAAATGACATCAAATTGCTTAGGCTCACGAATGAGTTGCATCGCTGCATTGTCTACATACATATGAGATAGCTCTACTTCTGGGTAGCCTTTAGAGATTTCTTCTACGGTTTCTCTCCAAAATTGAGAGACTTCTAAGACATTGGCTTTATCTACCGAACAAATACGTTTATCACGTTGCATCGCGATATCAAAGGCTACCACAGCGATACGTTCTACTTCTTCTCGTGTATATATCATCGTATTAAAGGCTTGGTCTTTTTGTAATTCTCGTGGTTCACCAAAATAGATACCACCTGTGAGTTCACGAACGACCATAATATCTACACCTTTAATAATCTCAGGCTTTAGACTCGAAGCATTAATAAGCTCATCATACACTATAGCAGGTCGAAGATTGGCAAAAGTTCCCATCGCTTTGCGAATACCCAAAAGCCCTGATTCTGGACGTAAATGTCTCGCTAAGTTATCCCATTTGGGTCCACCAATAGCACCAAAGAGTACTGCGTCACATTTCTTGACACCTTTAATAGTCTCATCAGGTAGGGGTACACCTGTCTCATCTATCGCTACTCCACCCAGTAACATTTCCTCATATTTAAGCGTAAAACCTTCATTGACAGAGACTGCATCCAAAACCTTAATAGCTTCTTCAATAATCTCTGGACCTATACCATCACCTCTAATAATACCTATCTTATAACGATTACTCATATTATTTTGCCTTCTGTGCTATTTCTTTTTTGGCAAAGGCGATGAGTCCACCTGCATCTACCAATTCTTGCATAAACTCAGGAATGGGTGCAAACTTATAAGTCTTGGCTTGACTTACATTAATCACTTCTCCCGCATCCATATCAATGCGTACCGTGTCACCTTCTTCTATCTCAAAAGCCTCTTGTAATTCAAAGATAGGAAGCCCCATGTTAAAAGCATTCCTATAAAAAATACGTGCAAAAGTCGGTGCAATAATAGCCGATATTCCTGCCCATTTGAGTGCAATAGGTGCATGTTCACGACTCGAACCACAACCAAAATTTTCACCTGCAACGATAATATCTCCTGCTTTCATCTTGTTGACAAATTCAGGGTCAGCATCTTCCATTACATGTTTCGCCAATTCTGATGGCTCCGATGTATTGAGGTATCTTGCCGCAATGATTAAATCCGTATCCACATTATCACCAAATTTCCAAACTTTACCTTGCACATTATATCCTTGATATTGAGGTATACCTCATAAAATATTTAAACGTGATTATATCCAAAAAAATAAAAATTATCAAATTTTTTATGAAAAATACATATTTTTTTCGGTATAATCCACCTTTAATAAATCTGAGGCTTGTTCCTCTCACTCTTTCAAGGATACCTATGGCAGTAAAAGACAGTATGAAAAGCATAGAAGCACTCTTTATCTCTAAGAAAAAAGGTGATGTTGTTACCTTAGAAAATATTGCTAAAGAGTTAAATAGACAACCTACACTCGCACAAGTCAAAAAAGTACTTAAATTTTCTTTATCTACAAAAATAGAAATCATTTCTGCCTCTGACTATGCCAAGTATCTCACAGCCAAAGAAGTACAACGACGTAAGGATGTAAGACAAAAACTCATTGACAATAAAGACCAAGATGAGTTTGACTTACATAAAGAGAAAGAACTTCTTGAATGGAGTCGCTCAGATTCACCTGTACGAATGTATTTACGAGAAATGGGTAAAATCCCTCTTCTAACCAAAGAAGAAGAGGTCAATCTCTCTATGCGTATTGAAGAAGGTGAAGATATTATTATTGATGCTATCTGCTCTGTTCCTTATCTCATTGGATATATCATCAACTATAGACAACCTTTACTCAACAGAGAAAGACGTGTCAAAGAGCTTTTTAAGAGTTTTGAAGATGAAAAAGTCTCGACTGAAGAGGAAAGTAGCAGTGAATCAACAGACGAATCTATCGTCAAAATACCTGTCAAACCTACAGTCAAAAAAGCACCCAAAGATGACAAAAGGGTCAAACAAGTCATCGATAGCTTTAAACAATTAGAAAAATGTAAAAAAGATTGGATGAAAGCCAGAGAAGAATTAGATATCTTCCTAGAAGAAGAAAGTGATACCTTGATTGTCTTGCATGAGAGTCTCAAAGTAGCATTCAAAAAAGATTTACTCAAAAAGTCTCTTTTGGATTTGGGACCTACATCAAAACTTATCAATGAATTGGTCAAAGCGATGGAAACTGCCCTTACTTCTGACGATAGCTTCGATAAAGAGCTTAAAAGACTAGAATATAAGCTCCCTCTCTTTAATGATATGCTCAAAGACAATCATCAAAAAATACTTTCTAATATTACTACTATGGACAAAAATGATATTATAGATTCTGTACCAGAGACTACCATGGTCAGTACCTATGTAGAAATCAAAAAACTCTTTGAAACCAGGGAAGCCAGTGAGAGTGGTTTTGACCTAAGTGAAGAAAAGCTTCAAGATATTTTGGGACAAATCCGTCAAGGTAAGACCAAATCAGAAATAGCCAAAACACGCATGGCAAAGTCTAACCTTAGACTCGTTGTCTCTATCGCCAAACGTTATACCAACCGTGGATTGCCTTTCCTTGACCTTATTCAAGAAGGAAATATCGGTCTCATGAAAGCCGTGGATAAATTTGAATATGAAAAAGGGTATAAATTTTCTACCTATGCCACATGGTGGATACGTCAAGCCATATCACGAGCGATTGCCGACCAAGCAAGAACCATTCGTATTCCTATTCACATGATTGAAACGATTAACCGTATCAATAAAATCATCCGTAAGCACTTACAAGAGACAGGAAAAGAACCTGATTTAGATACCATTGCCGAAGAAGTAGGTCTTTCTGTAGATAAAGTAAAAAATGTTATTAAAATTACCAAAGAACCAGTGAGCTTGGAAACACCTGTAGGGGATGAAGATGATGGACGATTTGGTGACTTCATCGAAGACAAAACCACGCTCAGTCCTACTGATGTCGTACTCAAAGATGACCTCAATAATCAAATTGATGAAGTCTTAGACCAGCTCAATGAAAGAGAAAAAGCTGTCATTCGTATGCGTTTTGGATTACTAGAAGATGAAAGTGATAGAACACTAGAAGAAATAGGCAAAGAACTCTCCGTCACCCGTGAAAGGGTCAGACAAATAGAATCCTCTGCGATTAAAAAGCTCAAACATCCTAAAGTAGGACGAAAACTGAAGAACTATATAGAAGAGTAGCGTTATGCTCTTCTAGCGTACGACTCTTGCAGATCTAAATAGTGCAGGTTAATTCTACTAAATCATTATTGGATAACTCACCTCCTAATCTTTACTATCTCCTGATTATCCCCATCCCAAGAAAGTACTAAGCGTTCCTCCATCCTTATTTCCCTCGGTACAGGCTATATTATTGCTCTGTACAATATTTGCAATACCAATCCCTGTTGCGGTATAAGTATTAATAATACTATCAATACATAGTCGTATATTCGCTTTGATGCAGTATCTATTGCATCATCTCGGGTGGCTGTCAATTTGGGTATAGCTACAGATGCCAAAATCCCTATTATTACAATAACGAAGATAAGTTCGATCATTGTAAAACCTTGTCTCATTTTGTCCATGACTAACTCCTATAACACATTTTTGATTAATTCAATAACTAACCAAGATAATAATATCTAATTATACTTAATTATACATTATAAATATAATTTACTTACCGTACTTTAAATCCTTCACTGCTTGAGTCATATCATCTTGGCGCATAAAATGTTCTCCTACTAAAAAAGCATCTACACCCATATTATTTAATTCTACTACCGTTTCATGGTTATTGATACCTGATTCTGCTACGATAATTTTACCGTTTGGGATGAGTGGGATTAATTTAGAGCAAAGGTTCATATCCATTTCAAAAGTCTCTAGGTTACGGTGGTTAATACCAATCATATCTGCTCCTGTAAAAATCGTCTTAACAAGGTCTATTTTATTGTGTACTTCGACCAAGACATCTAAGCCTAAATGCAAGGCATAATCATGTAATTCTTTGAGTTCTTTGCGTGTGAGTGCCGTGGCAATGAGTAAAATATAATCTGCACCAAAAGCCAAGGCTTCAAGGATTTGATATTTATCTACGATAAAATCTTTTCTTAGTAGTGGTAAATTGACATAACGGCGTACCATACCCAAGTACTCTTTATCTCCTTGAAAGAAGTGGGGTTCTGTCAAAATAGAGAGGGAGTCTGCTCCACCTTTTTCGTAGGCTTGTGCAATCGTCATAGGGTCAAAATCTTCACGGATAACCCCTTTGGAAGGACTAGCCTTTTTGATTTCGGCAATAATACGATAGGGGTTTTCTTCTGTTGAACGCAGTGCTGATTGTACATCTTTAGGAACAAAAGGATTGAAAGCCAAAGAACGACCTAACCATTCCATAGGAAAATCTATTTTTCTTTTTTCTAAGTCTGCTTTGGTTTGTCTGATAATATCATCTAAAATTTGTGCCATTGAGTTTCCCATATTTAATAATTTGAGGTATTATATCAAAACTTATTGACAGTCCCTAATCGCAGACCAATGTTCCTTAATTTCTTCTTCGACTAAGCCCTCTTCTGCTACGACACGTTTCATCAAATTATAAGCCTTTTGACAGTTCCCTTCTTTATAATATCCCCATGCTAGAGAATCTAAATAATAGGTATTGTCAGGTTGCTGTATTAAGGCATCTTGGATAATCTTCATACCCTTAGGTATATTAATCTCTTTATCAATTAACGTATAGCCATAATAGTTCAGATAAATACTATCGTCATTACCTAGTAAAATAGACTTTTCCAAATACATCAAGACATCATCTATCATTTTTTTGTCATTTTTATCTTTGGCATTTTCAAAAATCAATACGCCCTTTTCGGCTATCCATTTGGCATTTTTATCTATATTATAGAGGGTATCTGCTAAAGAAATTGCTTTGACAAATTCTTTCTCTATTTTATAAAGTTGATACAAAAGTTCGGATTTTATTTTATCCTTTTCCAAGAAGTCAATAGCCCCTTTCATATGATGCTTATACACATACACATCAATAATTTGATGCAGATATTCTTCTTGCTTATCTTGGGCATACATCATTTTATACATACTAAAGATACCCTCTATATCTTTTTCTTTTTGATACAATAGCAAAAGCTTCTCATACAATGGGGAACTCACCGTATGCATACGACGATGCATTTCAAGTAATTGAATCGCCTTAATCCGTTCTCCTATAAACTCATCCATAATTTCAGCTATGCGTAATAATACTGATTCTTGGGGCATCTTTTTATATATTTTATGTAGCAAGTCTAAGGCTTCTGTCACATTACCTGCGTACAAAAAAGCATTGGAAGCCAAATCGAAATCAAGTACTTCCTGAGAGTCTTTCAATAATAATTCTGCTTCTATTTGGGCATTGTTTACTTGTCGTGCTGTAAGGTATAAAGGAATCAAAAGCCGTTGTACTTCAATAGTATCATTATGCCTACGCGTCCAGTCCTTCAGACGGCTAATACTTTGTACAATATACTCTTGGGCTAGTAGTGCCGAAGTCGCTTCCTTCAAGAGATAAACCTCTGCTTGGGTTTCATCAAAAAGCTTCTTATAGACCTTGTAGCTATTTTTATATAAATGATATTCATCATAAAAAATACCTCGGATGATGAGTTCATCTTCGCTCAGTGGCATATCTTTGGCATGAAGTGTGAAAAAAGAAAGACTTAGACTTAACAATAATATGACTATAGTATTCCTGGACACTCTTGACGTACCTCTTCTTCCTCATGTTTATACTGTTCCCAAAATGGAAATGTACGACACTGAAGAGGTCGTACAGGATAAATGGTACAGCGTTTTATACTCTCATCAAAAAATATACAAGCATAGTTATTGGGTGCAATCTGTTTTTCAATAAGAGAGTAGCGATGTTTGACTTTTCTTAGGTACATTGTAGCAAACTCTTCTACAGAAAGGTTAACAAAGGTTGCAATATTTTGTATCTCAGGATATTTTGTCCAAATGTAACCACTCTCTCCTGTACAGCAATGTCCACCACAGGCTTCACAAGCACTACTATCAAACCTAAAATCATATCCCTCTTTGGATAAAACATTCATCTTAAAAATCTCCTTTAATACTATGTGTATGGGCATCATCTAGTGCTTTTTGTGCCTCTGTTCTATAGTGATTGGCTTCATCAAAGACGATGAATGGGGCTAATACTTGTGTCATAGACTTAGAATTATTCCGTGCTGATACCATCACTAACTTTGAGTCTCTTTCGAGTTTGGAATGTACAAATTGTATTTTCTCAGGATTTAGTCCTTGTGCTTTAAGTATAACCAAAACCCTATCTATCTGTTTGGCATCATAACAAAAAATAAACCATCCTCTAGGACTCAGAGGTTTTTTGACATTTTGAATAAAGCTTTCTAGGGGTAAATGCTGTGCATAACGTGCCGTATTGAGATGTATATTTTGACTCTGTTGTACATTTACATCATAAAAAGGAGGATTGGAAATAATATAATCATAACGCTCCTGCGTTTGAAATTGACTAAAATCCCCTAAGTAACTTTGGGTGACTAAATGATTGAGCTGATAGTTATGTCTAGCATATCTAAGCATACTTTCTTGCTTATCAATAATACTCGTCTCAATCTTAAAGTCACGGCTTAAGAGTAAAGAGATAATCCCTACACCACAACCTACATCCAATAATGTACCTTTGGGCTTAAATCTAGAGATAAACTGATACAAAAAAATCGAATCACTATTATAACAATATCCTGAAGTAGGTTGATAGAGAAACACAGTACTCCCTTAAGTATTTTGAATATTTTACACTAAATTGAGTATAATCATGATTATGAAAAATCAAAATACCAATGAACGTATCCTTTTACTCTATTGTTGCAAATCCTTACTCTCTAGTGAAGATAAAAGTACGATTAAAACGATGCTAAATGATAGCCATATAGACCCTCTTGTGCTAAGAGACTTAGCCTATAAACATGCCGTACTGCCTCTACTTTATACCACGCTCAAAGCTATCGTACCCAAGCATAGCCTATGTAGAGTACTCAAACCCTATTATACACATATCATACAACGAAACCTTGCAATGACTTCGCATCTTGTACAGCTAGTCACACTCTTTAAAACACATTACTTTCCTGTCTTGGCTCTAAAAGGTTCTGCTTTGGCATATACTCTCTATGGTAACCTCACCTTACGTCAATTTGGAGATATAGATATACTGATTCATATAAGAGACAAGCAAAGTATGATTAGGATGATGAAAAAAGAAGGCTATATACCTCAACTTCCTTTGACTGAGGCTACAAAAAAAACCTTTATTTCTTATGTCAATGTCATAGGATTTTATACACCTGATAAAAGTATATTAATAGAAATACATTGGAAATTACTCTCCCAAAATTATGCCGTATCTTGGGAAGAAGAGCAACTATGGAAAAATATATCCTTTGTACCTACCCCTAGCTATGACTTACCTACCTTAGCTTTTAAACAACAGTTTCTTTATCTTTGTCTGCATGGAAGTAAACATCTTTTTGAACGCTTGTCATGGGTTTGTGATATTGACCGTTCACTTAGAGTTACTTATCCTATACCATGGGATGCTCTCTTAGCAGATGCCAAAGCCTTGGGTATCTACCGTATCGTACTGCTGAGTCTCTCACTCTCACATACACTCTTAGATTCTCCTCTACCACAAGAGATACACGACTTTATACATCAAGACACAAAGGTAGCTAAACTCACAAGCATACTCATTGACTTTCAACGAAGCAATACCCCTCCCAAGAGCTATTATCATCTCATCCTATTATGCACTATGCGAGAAAAATATCAAGATAAAATGCGTGTACTATGGTTTGGACTTTTTACAGCAAAGTTCGACGATTTCAAATGGATACAACTGCCTTCCTACTTAAGATTTCTCTATCCTCTCTTACGCCCTTTACGCTTGATGATGAAGTATTTTGGCTAAAGCTTCTTTATACTTATCAATCACTAATTTCTCATCAAACTCTTTTATGACTTTTTCTCGTCCTCTTTTTCCCATTTCTTCTCGTTCTTCATGGCTTAAATGATACATCTTTTCCATAGCGATAAAGAGAGAATAGCTATTTTTTACTTCACATAAATAGCCATTACTCCCCTCATCTACTAGCTCTTTACATCCTGCTACATTGCTCGTTATGAGAGGTTTTTCCATAGAAGCAGATTCTAGTAATACACGCGATAGTCCTTCACGATAAGAGGGCAATACCACACAATCAGCTTTGGCTATATGAGAAGCTACATCATCACTCACCCCCAAGTACTCGACAGCTCCGTCTGCTTCCCATTTGTGCATAACCTCTGCTGTGATGGCTGTAGGATTGTTTGGATAATATGCACCTAATATATGGCATTTTACTGGGTACTTTTGGGATAAAAGCTGTGATGCTTCTACATATTCCATCAAACCTTTGTCTCTAAGCAATCGTGCAATAAACAAAAAAAGTGATATGCTCATTGGGAGCTTTTTGTATAGGCATAAAAATTTGCGTATTGATACCTGAACCTGCGAGTACTTCACTTTTGTTAGACGCTATCAAACCCAAATCCATAAATAGCTTCTCATCTTCATTATTTTGAAAAAAAGACTTTAGGCACAGATTTGAGTGCGATACGATAAAGCCACCGTGCAACCTTGGAAGAAAAAGCCTCATCTAAAAATACTGTACCCAAACCAGAGATATTGGAAATCATAGGGATATTGAGCCCTGCCCCTGCTAAAGAACCATAGATATTGGGCTTAATTGTATAATGCAAAAGTACATCAGGTTTTATCTGCTTATACAGCCTATAAAAACGCCATAAAAGCCTCAACTCTTCTAGTGGATTTGTGCCTTTGTTATTCATCTTAATATCATGATAACTAAAGCCCAACGCTTCCAATTTATGAGAATATTCATCTCTTGGTGCAATGGCTATGATTTTATAGCCCTCATCTTGTAAAGCCTTTAACAATCCTATACGAAAATTGTAGATATTCCATGACGTATTAAGGACGATAGCTAGGGTTTTAGCCTGTGTTTTAGCCAAACCATTTCTCCTTCCACATTTCATACATGAGTATGAACCATATTTTATTGACCTCTCGTACATCTCCTGCGTAGAGGGATTTTTTGATGCGTTCTATCTCAGATTTATCAAATATTTCATCGTCTATTTTAGCAGTATCCAAATATTTTTCTAGCAAGTATTTAAGGTCATGGGTGAGCCACTCTTGTAAAGGCACTTGAAATCCTACTTTGGGCTTGTCTATGAGTTTGGGAGGGATATATTGATATAAAATTTGCCGTGCTAAGTATTTGGGCTGTTTATTTTTGTATTTAATCGCTATAGGCACTCTTGCCAAATACTCTATCAAACGATGGTCAAGCAGAGGTTCTCTACCTTCAATCGTCGCTGACATCGTGGCTCTATCTACTTTGGTAAGTATGTCATCGGGCAAATAGCTTTGATAATCTATTTTCATCATCGTATCAAGTAGCTGTGATTTCTCCACAGCCTTAAACCTATCAAAATACTGGCTATCCTCTGCTACTTTCAATAGTTTTTTGACCTCATTAGGACTCACAGGAGAAGAAGCTTCCAAAAACATTTGTGCAAAAGAATCGCTATCAAAAGCTCTTTTAAATTTATGATATTTATCTTGGATATTACTTTGCTTATAGGCTTTGGGCAAAAAAATTGTTGATTTGTCCCATGCGTTTTGCCGAAATGTTATTTAGTGTATGTTTTAGGAGTATTTTCCTAAAATGAGAGCTAAAAACACTAGAAAACTTCTCCAAAAAGAAATATTTGCTATAACCACAAAAGCTCTCATCTCCACCATCAGCAGAAAGTACCACTTTGACTTTTTGACTTGCCAGTTTGGACACTAGCATCGTAGGCAAAGCAGAACTGTCTCCAAAAGGCTCATCATAATAAAACGGCAAAGATTCTATATTGGACAATAGGTCTTTATTATCGACATAATATTCTTCATGCTTTGTCCCTAGATAAGAAGCTATTTGCTTGGCATCTTGGGCTTCATTGTAGTTTTTATCATTAAATCCTATCGTAAAAGTGTGTAAGTCTTTGTGATTTTGAGCCAAAAGTGCAGTGACCAAAGAAGAATCGTATCCCCCACTGAGAAATATCCCCACAGGGACATCTGAGACCATACGCTGAGATACAGCATCTTCGAGAAGCGTCTCTAGGTCATTGAGTATTTCTGCTTCACTATTATCAAACTTTTCTTTTTGATAATAGTTAGAGACTTCCCAATATACTATCTTTTCATACGTATTTTTTGCCAAATCATAACATAGATACTTTCCTGCTTCAAGTTTATACAGGTTTTTGAAAATACTATGAGGAGCAGGAATATATCCCATTTGGAAATAATAAGGCAAGACTTCTTTATGCAAAACCTTAGTAAATCCTTGATGTCTATGAAAAGATTTAATTTCAGACGAAAAAATAAACTTCTCCTCTAGGGCATAATAATACAAGGGTTTAACCCCTGCCCTATCACGCACTAGATACATTTTATTTGCCTTTTTATCCACAAGACAAAAAGCAAACATACCGATAAACTTTTCCAAACAGCCTATGCCCCATGCTTTATAGGCATAGAGTATCACTTCAGTATCACTTTGGGAAACAAAAGCATACCCTAACTTTTCTAACTCTATGCGTATTACTTTAAAATTATAAACCTCTCCGTTAAAGACAAGGATATACTCCCCACAAGAAGAGACAAAAGGCTGATGTCCATCGCTACTGGTATCTTGGATAGCCAAACGGTTATGGCCTAAATGCACAAATTTTTGGGCGATTTCATCCATCCAAATGCCTCTACCATCTCTTCCTCTATGGGCTTGGGTTTCAAGCATTTTTTCTACTACTTGGGGTGCTTTTCTCTTGCCCAAGAATCCTACAATACCACACATCTAAAACAAGCCCATAAACAACATATTCTTATAAGGTAGCCAATACCTAGCATTGACTGCGTAATTGAGCCATACCAAGAGTACTGCTCCATAAAAAAGCACTATCAGTATCGTGGTTACTTTAGGAGAAAGCAGATGCCTAGCAAGAAAGGGCAACCTTGCATAGACGATGATTTGAATAGGAATAAAATACAAAGCCATTCTATCGACTGCTGTAGAAGCAAAATTTACAGCCACCACACTAGCAATAGAGGCCAAAGCCACCATAAACCATAGAGTATAATCATTAAAATACATTTTCCATTGTTTACGAAAAGCCAAGAGTAGCAAAGCAGGAAGAAAATTGAGAATCACGCGTATCAATGCACCTTGGGATTGCATTTGGGCTTCGACATAGTTTTTCCATAAATCAGCAGAATCAGTTTCTACAAAAGAAAGCCATATCCCCATACCTGCAAACAATACGGCTAAAGCTTTGAGCCATTTACCTTTGCCATGGCTAAATATCCCAAAGGCTATCATCAGTACAGCAGATTTATGAAAAGACGCTGCCAAAGCAATAAAAAAGAGAAAACGAATAAACTGCTTTTTATCCAAAGAAGCCAAGCCCCACATCACAAGCCCCACAGCCACCCCTTGACGCGTATATCCCATAGATACCACGATAATCAAATAAGGAATCGCTACAGTCAGTCCTAGCCAAGGATTGAGTTCTCTACGCAAAAGAGCGATAAGTCCTGTGACAAAAAGCATAGCTGAGAGAAAATTCACAGCATAAATATCAAATCCCCATGCATTCATCCAATAGACAAGTAATTGATACCCCATATCAGATTGTTCCATGGTGTAAGTAAAAGAAGCATCTGCTATATCACGAAAACGCCTTAAATAATTATTCCAATCTCCCCCAACATGATGTCTCCACCCAATCATTATCGTCAGTAGCATCCCCATAAAAGTCCACACTAGCGTACTCGAACGAATCACTGTCCTGTGGGCAATACTCATGGCTGAGAATGAAGCGATGAGATAGAGGAAGAGGTAGCTAAACATTACTTATCCTCTTGATTAATTCCATATAACGCCTTGCCTGTAAAGTATCGCTATAAAACTTTTGTATTTTCTCAAAATTATTTTTTGCCATGGTTTCTCTCAAGTTTGGACTTAAATATAGTGTTTTAAAAGCCTCAAACCACGCATCATCATTTGAAGGTAGAAAACCATTGATACCCTCTTTGATAAGCGATGTATTCATCCCTATAGGTGAAGCTATCACAGCTTTTTGGGCTGACATATATTGTATCAACTTAAAAGCACACTTTCCCCTAGCCCACTTATCATCAGGCAAAGGCATTATCCCTATATCAAAGGCTAAAATCTCCTCTATCTCCGTATCTTCTCTCCATGCAATGACTTTAATATAGGCTAATGCTTTTTCTTCTTTAGACAAGATACTCTCATCAAATCCTACAAGATGCAAAATAACATTGCTATATTTATGATATATTCTTTCCATCACAGGCAAAATAGCCAAGACATAAGGACTCGTGGTTTTTGAACCTATCCAACCCATCACAAAAGTTGTTTCATCTTTAGAAATATACATTTTTTTCTTCTCCCTATACCTAGTTACAGATACTACCGTAGGTATTTTAAACACTGCTTTTTGATAAAGTTTGGCATAGGCTTCTAAATAAGAATTACAAACAATCACCGTATCAGCATAACCCATCACTTTGGCTATTTTATCTTTAAGCATAGGAAAATCTTCATATTTATGAAAAAGTGCATCATCATAATCTACTAGATACTTTATCCCTCTTTTTTGAAGTAAATACTCAAAGTACGAGGGGAAATAGGGAAACAACTCATATTCTATTAAGACTAACGCATATCTCCTTTTAAAGCTTAATATAAAGACTAACAAAAAAAATCTTTTACTATAAGAATAAATCACAATAAGACTTTTTATGATTTTATTTGTAGTATTTAAATAGGATGAAGAGAAAAATGGTTTTATCGTCATATTGATATGATTTTTAGCAAAATATTTTTGATAATTATAGACTCTATATCGACTAGAGGGTGCTTCTTTAGAGTATTTTGGGAGGGCTAGGAGTTTCATTTTTTACAACATTTACTTTTGTACTAACAGATGCCATAAACTCTTGATTCCTAAAATAAGCTCTTTATGGCTAAGCCAACTCAAAAACATAATTTTAAGTATCTTTACTTTTAAATAGAAATAAGCTAGATTTGATATCTTACCTTTTATCTCCTGAAGAAATATAATATACCCCTCTTCTAAACCATCTAAATCCATCATAGCTGAAGAATTTCCACTCCTATAAATATAAATACTCTCTGCTATATATCCATATTTTATATTTTTTTGTATTGATAATAGCAAATAAAATAATAAATCTTCTACATGTGTCATCCCTACTTTAAATCTATGCTGACCTAAAATATTACGATTAAACATATAAGATACATTAAAAAATACTCTAGAATCTAAAGCCAATAAACGAGGTAACAATACTCCTGTATAATAAGGTTTATACACTCTAATATCTTCTGTCTAAAGTACTATTTTTAACATTAATAATACCATCTACTATATCAATATCTTTATTTTGTTCTAAATATAGATATCTCTTTTCTATACTCTGCCTAGGCAATACATCATCAGCATCCAAAAAAGTAATATACTTTCCCTTAGCTATATCTAAACCTCTATTTCGAGCATGACTTACACCTTGATTCTCTTGCGTTAAAGAGATAATACGCGTATCGCTAAATGACGCTATTAAAGAACTTGTATTATCTGTACTTCCATCATTAATGATGATAAGTTCCCAATGTATGTATGTTTGATTTATCACCGATTCAATAGCTTCTTCTATATATTTTTGAGCATTATATGTAGGAAGGATACAGTGAAACGAGAGGAGATAGCATTATATTCATGGTGCACATATATATAAAGGGAAAATAATACATAAAACTTAAATATGACTTTATAAATCTTAAACCCAGAATAGGAAAGTATTTCCATGTTAAAAATTCATCTACAGTAAAGAATCCTGTATTATTAATATAAAATTCATTTGGTATATCTTTCCAATCAGGGAAATGAAATAAATAAGTCCTTTTTTCTGTTATATAATGATAATAAAGAAAAGATAACCCATCTTTTTGTGTCAAGATTCCATTACAATAATGTAGATAATCATCTTTTGGAATGGATTCTTTTTATTATTTTTTAGAAAATGCTTTCAATTTTTTTTTATATTCTTCTTGTCTTATTACCCATGTAAAAGATTCTTGTTTATGTATACAAAGAATAGAATCAGACTTTTTACCTCTAAGTATAGTATAAAGATTCCAACATTCATCAAAAGCTTGATGTCTAGAAGATAAAAAACATTCTTTATACGATTTACTTCTTTGGAATATATATTTCATAGAATAATCATTTTTTAAAGATTGTTAGAGAACAGATAGCCATTCCTCTCAGTTAGTACATCTTTCTTCCAATCAGAGGTAATAATTCAAATATATCACCATAAATTAAATCTAAATCACCAAATGCCCAATAACTAATCCATGAGATAATCTTCAAATATTAATCCATAGGCTGGTCTAAAATCACATAATTTATAGAGTTCTATGAGACATAGCCCTAATATCCATATCTAATTTTTTTTGATGCTAATATGTTAAAATCATTTATAGTGAAGTTTATTATAGTCATATTTTTAGGTATTTCAGATGTATAGTTGATATCAGTAAATAAAATAACTTCTAAATTCTTTTGCTTTTCTAAGCTAAATAAAAATAATTCAAAATATACAGGCCATTTTCCAAAATATGGGATAATAAGACAAATGGATGTATCAGTATTTATCATCATTCAATCTTCAATAAGTGTTTTGTATCTTATCTAAGGATAAGAAATCATATTATTTTAGAATTATACCCAACTCCATCTTCCAATGAACTTAGCACTTGTCCTTGCTAAATACCTCTCTCTTTATTCCAACTAGTTCCATCAGGGCATAAAATATAAAATATTATCTTTGATCGCTATATTATAAGACTCAACACTAAGAAAAACACCTCATCTAGCTTTTCCCCTTGGCAGTACACCAATGAGCCTACAAAAAGCATCGGGAGCGACAGCTGCAACATCAAAGTTTTATAAGAAGGGCATTAGGGATAAATATTTCTCCTCCCCAGCATGTTTAAGAGCATACACCACCAAATCAATACTCTCTTGTAGTGTCATGCTAAAGCGTGTCATATTTTCATCGGTAATAGATAATATCCCAGTAGGTTTTTGTTTTATAAAAGGGGAATCACTGAGCCTTTACTTCCAAATATATTCCCATATCGAACAATAGAAAACTTTATATCTTCTTCCATCTTTTGTGCATCAGCAGAAATAAAAAGTTTTTCTAATATGAGTTTAGAAGCCCCATAGACATTGCTAGGATTGACTGATTTATCGGTTGAGAGTGCTATAACTTGCTTCACACCTCTTTCTAAACTCACATCAATAATATTTTGACTTCCTAGGATATTGGTCTTCACACACTCCATGGGGTTTTGTTCTGATGCCCCTACATGCTTCATTGCAGACGAATGTATCACTATATCTATATCTTGCATAGCTCTATAAAGCTGTGCTTTATCTCGTACATCTCCCAAAATATAACGAATAGGATAGACTTTAGGAGAAAATTCTAACGCCATTTCAAACTGTTTCTGCTCATCTCTTGAAAAGACAACAATACGTTCTATATCAGAATACTCCTCTAAAATATACTTAATAAAAGCACGACCAAAAGAGCCAGTACCTCCTGTGATGAGTATTGCTTTGTTACTTAGCATGTTTTTTCTCCTTAGTCAAACTCACTAATGCCTCTTTAAACTTCACATTCAACACATCAAAACCTCGATAAGCCAAACCTACCTCACGACAATGCTTACGCAGAGTACTTTTATCTCTTTCCAAATAGTCTTTAATCTCAGACCATGCATTCTTTATATCTTGCTCTACAAAATCATCTACCACCACACCGACATCTTTTTGCTTGGCGTAAATATAATCTTCGGAGACACCCTTAGTAATCAAAAAAGGCAATCCAGCACAAAGATATTCTCCTACTTTTATATTAGAAATAAACTTCTTAGAAGGTGCAGGAGGCACAGAAATAATAGCAAAATCTGCTGCACAATGATACTTGTGTATCTCATCATAAGATGTATGAATAATACTATAGTCTTTGGCTAATACTTCTGCCCTATCAAAAATCCCTCTCACTTCTCCATCACTATGAGGTGTGACAATAAGCATATGTAGGCGAGGCTCTTCTTCTTTGAGCCACTTATACATCCATGCAAAGGCTTCTTTATAGTACAAGTCTCCGAACTTACCAGGATAATAAAGCACCCAAGCGTCCTCAGATATACCCAAACTTTTTCGTGTTTCTTCTCGTAGTTTTTGATTAAACAAAAACTTTTTATCGTTAGCTACCGTTGGAATGCGTATAAAAATCAGCAGAAGATTTCCAAATATTCTTTAATCCGTTCCTCCATAAATAGCCGTACCTGAGGCAATCGTCGTAGCAAATAAGGCTGATTTCTTTTCTAAATAATGAGAAATCTTATACTGATTACTCTCCTTAGCCCACATACCATTATCCAAAGCATACTCACTATGAGGCTCAAACTGATACAAAAAAAGCTTCATTCGTAAAATAACAGCATAGAGATACGCATAAGTTCCTGCTACTGAACCTAGTGTCATAATATGATTGTAACCTTTAAAACGAAGCCTAGACACAAGCCTAAAACCATGAAAGACATCTATAAACTTTTCTTTGAGTCCACTACCTTGATGCCACTCTAAAGCTGAGTATTCAAGCCCTTTGCCTTTCCATGCTTCAACTAATGCTAATTCTCTATTAGTTAAAGGAAATTCTCTATTTTCATAAGTAATCAGATGAAAAGTATAGGAAGAATTTTCATCTTCTAATAAAGCATTTATATAAAGCCAAAAATTCGATTGAATAAGGGGGTCAAAGAATCGGTTGTATAAGAAGATGATGATTTTTGGTTTTCTCTTCATATCTACCTTTCTCTTTAGAGTTTTAGATTATAGCGTTTTAAATACTCAACTATCTTTAGTATTTGTTTTTCATAAGAATGTTCTTTGGCAAAGTGTATTCTCTGTGCTTGTTTTTCTTTTGAGTTATGAAAAGCTAAATTATTGACTACTTCATCAAACTTTTGTATATAATCTTTAGAGTTATCTAACATTTCCAATAAATATCTTTTATCTTTATACTCATCTGTGTATGTAGCTACTACTACTTTGCCTGAAGAGAGATACTCCATAAGTTTATGAGGGTTAGACAACTGCTCTTTATCATACTCACTATTGACTCTATATACCAGTAGCGATATATCACATCTCTCCAATATAGAGGGTATAATAGCACTCTCTACCCTACCCCACCATATAATATTTGCTAACTTATTGAGTAGAGGTAAAAGTTTTTTTATCTTTATTATAACTGCCTACTAAGTGGAAAGTAACATCTCTATGTCTTTGTTATCAGTAGATTTGAGTAACTCTATATCCAAAAACTACTATATCAAGATTTCCTATATAGACTACATTTATCTCTCTTTGTTTAAAATAAGTCTCCATATATATATCTAATGACTCTTTAGTTTGTGAGAGTCCATGGGTTAGTTTATAGGTTTTTTGATTATATTTTTTTATCTCTTTGATTATATAATCACTTGTACCAAAACATATATCAGCACTCAAACTAGCCTCTTTTTATGAAAGTTTTGATTTAAATCTACTTGATGATAAATTTTAAGTCTATCATCTGCAAACCCCATATCATAAAACCTAGAATTCTCAAAAAGCCATACAGTATCAAATTGCTTACCTATATTTCTCTCTACTTTTTTTAACCACTTTCTTTGAATATATTCTCTAACAAACCTTGGATAAAATCTCAATCCTCTAGCTACTTTGTTGTCTGTCATAGTGTAGAGGTTTTGATATTTTGTTGTAGCTATTTCTATGGTCTTTACATTATTATTAGGAGGATTTAAAAAATATACTATATATCCTTCCGATGCTAAAGTGATAGCATAATGGTGTTTAGATACAAAATGTGTATCCCATGCTTCTGGAGAAATGATGAGTATTTGAGTCTTTTTCATATTATCCAAACCATTTCTCTAAAGTCTGCTTATATAAAGTTTTAATACGATGATTATCCAAAGTAATATTAGCCTTTAATGCAATATTCTTATGATTGTACATATTTTTATTCTTTATAAAATAAAGTAATTTTATCATCCAATCCTTTGGATTATTTTCATCTAAAGATAGATAGCACTCTTTGTCTGCATATTCTTCTATTGCAGAAAGTTTTGAACCAATAATAGGTACACCACAGCAAAGTGCTTGAGCAGATACCACAGAAAAGGTCTCATAGTTTGAAGCAATTAAATATCCATCACTTTGGGCTAAAGTACAAGCTATCTCTTTTTTGTCCATCTTTCCAATAAATGCTACTTGTATCAGAGAAGCCTTTAGTCTCTACAAAATTTTTCATCTTTACGACAATATCTCCATACCCACCTAAAATAAGCCTAAAAGGAATATTATTAGATGCTAATAAAGCAAAGCCTTCTAGCATAGGAAAAGGATTTTTAATATCTCTCCAATGTGGTTTACAGAAAAAAAAGTGCTTACCTGATTATTTTCTTTTTTATTATAAAAAAAAGTACTTTGGTCTATGACATTAGGAATAATTATAGAAGAAGGTATTTGAGTATTTGAAAAGTTTTCTATATCATTGAGTAAGGTTTTAGAGACTGTAATAATAGGAATATTTTGTCTAAATATTTTCTTAATTCTTTCTAGTTTTTTACTCTCCCAAGGCATATAAAAGTTAAAATGATACGCAGACCAATGTTCTGATATTAAGATAGGTCTTTTAATGATATGTTTCCAACAATAATAATAGCTTAACAATGGATATGCTATATGAAAATGTGAGCATCATATCTATTATACTTGGATTTAAAAAGTACCCATAAGAGCAAAAGACTTGTTAGTAACTCTAATAATTTAGTTGATGTAATTTTCGTTAAAAGATAATAGCCTTCTTCATCTTCTGAATATCTAATATATTCATAGTCAAAAACTTTTTGACCATTTCGTACTTCTACATGTATCAAATGTGTAAGATTATCTTCTGAAAAAAGCTTGAAATGTTCTTGTACAAATAAGCCCTCTAAATGATTCCATTTATTAGGATACCAATTTGTGATATGAAGGATTTTTTTCATAGTTTTATAAAGCCTAGGAAATCAATATATATTTATCAAGTTCAGTCTTGCTTCCATGTTGAAAATAAAAGTATTCATCAGAAAAATCTATAGGGCGTACCCGACCATATCCAAAAGGGATGCTATCAAAACCTTGAAACACTGTAAATAATCTCCATAATATTCTATTCTTTATACTCTTAGTATGAATATTTTTAAATAAGAACTCAGGCAATAAGCCTAAAAATCGTGAAGTAGCTATCGCAAACTTAGTCTCAGGACTTATCTCATTGTCTGTAGCTTTAATCGCAGAAAATTTTTGAATAAAACTTGCGATAGCATCACTTTTAATAATCATAAAGGATTGTTGCGTAGGTTGAGGAGTTCCCCAACCATTACCAAACATATACGGTTTTTTCATCTTCTTTATACATTCTTCTATAATCCCATCGCCATAAATGAGTGCATCTTGTTCAATATAAACCCAATACTCTACCTCATTGACAAGAGCTAAACTCATACCCAAAAGATGTGCGCGTGAAACACCACAGAGTTTACCACTATGATTAGTAGAATGTCCTGCATTTTCTAAAAGTGAAAATAATACTTCATTCTGACTATCTATCTTGGGTTTAATAGGTGCATTTGAATCAATAATATATACTTTTTTGGCTAATGTATATTTGTCAATAGCCTTAGTCCATAGTTGATGAAAGGAAGAACTCCTAATATGTGCATCACCACACTTTATAAGTCTATCATCTTTCTCCTCTTCAATTGACCACCATCCAGAAGTAATGATATAACTATAATGTGTTTTATTTACTTTTAATAGCATATATCATACCTGCTCTTTTGGATAAAGGCTCAAATGACATAAGTATAAATCTATGTCTTTTTAACCATGACTCTATCAATAGAGAACCTTGTTCATGCCACTCCATCATAATCACATCACATCTACGAAGCATCTCATGAGGGATTTCCTCTATTAAATCATATTCTGCACCTTCACAATCTATTTTTAAAATAAATCTTTTAGATGGATAAGCTTCCTCAATTATACTCAAAGGTTCAAATGCTTTTTTAATCGTAATATCTTCTCTGCTAGATTCCCTAATCCTTGAGCGAATATACTCTGTACCATGCATGTTCATTTGACCTTTAAACTCAGGAGTATATTCTACAGATAGAACATTATCAGACTTACCCAATCCATAGTTACGAGCATCAATACGATTCTCAAGATTATTTAAGTGAATATTCATTTTTGCTTGTGTATAAGTAGGTATAAATGGTTCAAAAGAAATAATATGGGGTATTTTCTTTACTTTTACAAAATAACATGAAGCATAAGAAACATTCATCCCTATGTCAATAAGGATATAATTATCTATAGCTTCTACAAGATGAAAATTATACACACCATCAATAAATATTTCTTTGAGTATAAACAACTCTTCTTCTGTTTGTACTTCAAATTTTAACTCTGCTACACTAATGTACACTCTATTCTCTTCTATAGTAAAAACAGCATCAGTACATTCAACAAGTTTTAATGCATGGTCATAAGCTTTAAGTAAGAATATAAATCTATTTCTAGGAATTTTTAGATTTAATACCTTTAGAAATAAAAATGATTTATTCTCAGCACTATGCTCTTTATATTTTAGTTTTAATAGTATCAGAAAATAATTCCAACTATCCCTATCGTAATATCGTAACTTTATTTTATTGACTATTTTATTTAACATATTTATTGCTTTACTAAAGTACCTTTTTCTAATTACATATCAAAACTTTTAATATACTACAAAATTACCTGCATAATTAAAGGATTTTTGCACTCGAGGTTGAGCTTCCAATTTATAACTAATAAGTATCTCATAACCTCTCCCATTAGGTGCATCTATTATCTGTAGTATTCCGTCTGCTTGACATGATACCAGTTCCCCTTTAGATACATCTACCGATTTTCCCTTTACTGCATATTCATTAATCAGATCATTAACACATAATTTAACATTAGCCAATATTTGTACATCTTTAGCATCATCTCTCGTTGCAGATAATTTAGGTATGGCTATGGATGCCAATATCCCTATTATCACTATCACAAAAATTAATTCAATCATCGTGAATCCTTGTCTCATTTTTAACATTATAAACTCCTAGTAACGCTATATTAGATTAATTCAATAACTAACCTTGTTTACAGTACACTATTTTTCCTTAATATTAGGAGTTAAAAATAATTTATATATTTGATAATACAATTTTTCAAAAGCATTAGCCATACTCATAGGAAAATAGAGCCTAGATACTAAACGCATCCTTAATAAACTTTTATCAAAAAAACCACTTCTACTTAGTTTTATATATTTGTTTATTACTTGGATATTTTTACCGTTTTCCAGAAGCATTTTATGATAATTAATTCTGCAATTGAGTACTTCTATATATTTAGGAAAAAAAGATTTCTTAAGACATTCATAAAGGTCAATATTTATCATTTCTTGATTACTCATGCGTTCTTGCCATAGTAAATCTTTAGAAATACCTTTAGCATGATTACGATAACATGCCATAGAATCATTTAAGAAATATCCTTTCCCATAAAAAGCCAATAATTTTTCAAATGATTTATCCCCAAAAGGAAGCGTATTAAGACAAAGAGGTCTGTCTAAAATATTACGATACATAAGTGTCAAAGTAGCTGTCACAAATGGTCCTAAAAGTATTTTTGTGGCTGAATATTCTGAATTTATAGGAAAATTAGAATGATGAGCAGAGACATTTTTAATATAAGTTTTCTCTTCTTCATTCCATGTATCATAATCATGAAAACAAAAGACAAATGTTGTATTTTTATCCAAAAAATCTACTTGTCTTTGAATTTTTTTAGCATCAGTCCAATAATCATCACCTTCACAAAGTGCTATATACTTTCCTTTTGCCCTTGCTACATTTTTAGTATAATTATTTATCATACCAATATTATTTGTCCTTAGCCTTGCTTTTACTATTCTAGGAAAATTTCTTTCATATTTTCTAATAATACTAGCTGTCTCATCTTTTGAAAAATCATCATCAATAATAATTTCAAAAGGCAAATTAGTCTCTTGCATTAAAAAACTATCTAAGGCTTCTTCTATAAACTTTTCATGATTATAAGTAATGGAACAAATACTTACAATGGGCTGATGTAAGTCCCCTTTCCAGTCTTTCATTATTTCAAGTTCTGTTTTACTAATCATATATTTTTTTCTTTCTTTTTATAATTTTAAGACTATGCCAAAAAGGAATAAATTGTTCAATAAAATATCTATAAGATTGGATATTAAAAAAATAATTTATCGCTAAATACACAATACTAAATTCTAAGCCTTTGATGAATAACATCATAACATTTGAATAATCTAGCCCTATATTGATATAAAAAATAAAGAAGGTAATCAAAATAGTAAGTATCGCTTGAATGATAATAGGTCGAATAAATATGACCTTTGGTATATTTATTTCAGCCGAAGCAAATACTATATTTAAATATACAGAAAGTATAGAAACAATAATAAATCCATAGAGATAACCTTCAATACCCCATAAAAAACCAATATATAAATTTATAGCTAATATGATTTTTTTATACACTTCCAATTTTAAAAATGCTTTTGAATTTCCCCTACTACTTAAGATATTCACAAGTAATGCACTCACAGGGTACGCAAAACTACTTAAAATGATAAGTTGAAAAAGACTTGCCGAAGCTAACCACTTTTCTGAAAATAGTATGATAATTAATTCTTCTGAGATAAGAAATAATAAACCCAAAAGAAAGAAAGTCACAAAAGAGATAATACCTAAAGACTTCATAATAATATTTTGAAATTTTGCTAAATCATTCTTTACTTTACTTAAAACAGGAAACAAAACAGAAACTAAACTTCCTGCTCCATAAGAAAATAGCCAATCCTTCTAAAGATTTAGCTCTTTGAAAAACCAAGCATAGCAGGAGGAAATAGTTTAGCAATAATAATAATATCTAATCTTGAAAAAACCTTATCTAATAAGGCTGACAAAAATATTCTAAACCCAAAATTCCATAACTGAGTTAAAGCTTTAAAAGAAAATACTAAATGAGGTCGCCAAGTAGAAGTTTTCCAAATTAAAAGATTCATTATCAAAGCCGTACTTAATTGCTGTACCACTAAACTCCATACACCCAAACCCTGAAAAGCTAAAGACACTCCTAAAGCTCCACCTAATAAAGATGCTATAAAAGTTATTTTTGTCAACGCCTTAAAATTAAGGTTTTTTCTAAATTGTGCTATATGTACACTATTAAGAGACTGTAATATAAACGAAATAGAAATCACTTGTATTAATACTATTAAGTCTTGGTTATTATAAAAGTCTGCTATGAGATAGGCAAAGGAAAAGCTTACTATACTCAACAAAGATGCCATAAAAATATTAAAGTAAAAAACAGATGAATAATGTATAGCCAAGACCCTTTTTCTCTGGACTAATGCTTCACTAAGTCCAATGTCAGAAAATATTCCTGCCATAGCAAAAAGAACCATGACCATAGCAATAAGTCCAAAATCAGAAGGCTCTAAGAGTCTTGCTAAAATGATTGCCACAACAAAAGTCATACCATGCATCACAATCTTACCAGAAAAGTCCCAGATGAAAGCATTAATCCCTTGTGATTTTAAGCTATTCACAAAAAGAGAACCTAATTTTTTACTCTCTTCTAAAGACTCAAACAAGGCATAATTCTTAAGCACTTCTATTTTATTTCTCCATCCTATTCTGTCTATTGCCTATATAAATACCCCAAGGTTCTAAATTTTTACTTACCACAGAACCTGCTCCAATACTTGCTCCTTCACCGATAACTACATTAGGTAAAATAGTACTATTGGCTCCAATAATCACGAACTTCTTGATATGCACTTTTCCTAAGCTTGTATTACGGAAATGAGGAGAAATACTAGGGTTTCCAAATCCACCCTCCTTAAAATCATCACTACCTGTAATAATCCTACACCCTGAAGATAAACCAGAAAAATCCTCCATAACTAACTCACCTCCTCCACTAATCGAAGTAAAGGAAGCAATATGTACATAATTTCCTATCGTTATTGGCATTTTTGCATAAATTAAAACAAAATCATCAAGAATATTATACTTACCAAATGTAATATTTTCGATACCAATAATCTTTGTGTATTCAAAGGTTTTCACATAAGGAATCTTATATTTATCCATTAAAAGCCTTTAGTACATCTCTAATAGTATTGATAACTACTGTTTGTTCACCTACATCCAAGCCTACATACATGGGTAAAGCTAAAATACGAGAAGAAATATCTCTAGAGTTTGGCATATATTGCTTAGGTTCAATATAACTAAGAGTATCTAAAGAAGGATAAAAATATCTTCTAGGAATAATCTTATGTTTATTCAAAGCTTTTTGCACAGCGATTCTTTGGGATTCATCTTTCAATATAATAGGAAAATAGGCATAGTTTTGATTGGCATGAATATTTAATTTTGGTATTGCTACTACTGTATCTAAGCCTTCTTTATATCTCTCATAGATGCTCTTTCTACTGCGTGTAACCTCTGCTATTTCATCAAGCATACACAAACCCATCGCGGCTTCAAACTCATTCATTTTGGCATTTATCCCTAATTCTGGAATAGATTCTTCATTTGCAATACCAAAGTTTATCAAATATCGTGCTTTCTCTACTAGAGAATCATCATTAATTATTAATGCTCCTCCTTCAATCGTATGAAAGAGTTTAGTTGCATGAAAACTAAAAGTTGAGATGTCTCCATACTCCCCTATATTTTTGCCTTTATATTCTATGCCAAAGGCATGTGAAGCATCATAAATAACTTTTAAATCATACTTTTGGGGCTATCTTTTTCTATGGCTTGAATATCACAAGAATTGCCAAAAATATGCACAGGAACAATTGCCGAAGTATTGGGTGTAATCAGGGATTCTATCTTGTGAGGGTCGATACATAAAGTCTCTTTATCAATATCGACAAAAATAGGGTTGATACCATTGGTTACCAAAGAACTTGTCGTAGCTACAAAAGAAAATGGGGTCGTTATAGCGAAGCCCTTAATACCTAAAGTTCTATAGGCTATTTCAAGAGCAGAAGTACCATTGCCTACAAGGATGAAGTTTTTGACACCTAAATACGCAGCCAACCTCTTTTCTAGCCTTTGCACCAAAGGACCATAATTCGTTACCCAGCCATTGGCATAAATTTCATCTACATATTGCTTATATTTATCTTTATCTGGTAAATAGGTTTTAGTGACAGGTATCATCTATTACCTTGCGATAATAAAGATTTGACATACCACCCAACAACCTCAACCATCCCCTCATCAATTGTATGCGTTGGACTGTAATCTAACATATTTTGGGCTTTGCTTATATCCGCGTTGGAATGACGAATATCTCCCATCCTAAAATCTCTGTATTTTACAGCTTGATACTCATAGTCTTTTATGCTCAACGCCAGTGTTTCATTGATAAGTGCATAAAGCTCATTGAGGGTATTTCTGCCTCCTACGGCTACATTGAATACTTCACCAAAAATGGCTTTATTTTGGCTCAGACCTGCAAGTATATTCATTTGCACCACATTGTCTATATAGGTAAAGTCACGGCTGGTTTCTCCATCTCCATTGATAGTGACTTCTTCTTGTTTAAGTAAGGCAGAGACCCATTTGGGGATAACGGCTGCGTAGGCACCATTGGGGTCTTGTCTGCGTCCATAGACATTGAAATAACGTAATCCAATGGTTTCCATGCCGTAAGTCCTTGCAAAGACCCCTCCATAAAGTTCGGCTGTCATTTTGGTGACGGCATACGGGGACAGAAGCTTACCTGTGCGTTCTTCTACTTTGGGTAACTCTGTAGAATCTCCATACACAGAACTAGAACTGGCATAGACAAAACGCTTAATCCCAGCGTCTTTTACGGCTGTGAGTAGATTGAGAATACCTGTAATGTTGGAATTGTTGGAACGAATAGGGTTTTCTATAGAACGAGGCACTGACCCTAAAGCGGCTTGATGAAGCACAATATCTACACCTTTACACGCATCTAAGCACGTCTTATAATCAGAAATATCACCTTCTATAAAGACAAAATTTTGGAACTTCCTTGCCCCAACAATCGCTTCTACTTCTAAGAGATTATGCCGATGTCCTGTAGAGAAGTTGTCTAAGCCTATGACCTTTTGATGATGTTGAAGCAGGAATTCCAATAAATTAGAACCGATAAACCCTGCACAACCTGTTACAAGCCATACTTTTTGTTCTGATTTTAATCTTTCTCTTGCTTCATCAAATTTTGTCATAGTTTTCCTTGCTTCTAGTGTACAACACCTTAACCTAAAAACCCTAGACTAAATGCACATTATGTCAAAATGAAGTTTTAAAGGATACTAAGCTACACTAAGCCTATCTATATAAAAGGCTCTTATTTATGAATTTTGAACTGACCGTACTCCCTACAGAAGAAGTAGAAAAGGTATCCACACACCTAGAAGTGATTATCGTGGTTAACAACAACCTCAAACACCGTTTTGTCCAAGATAAAAAGCTTCTCAAAAAAGCTGGTTTTTCTTGTGGTCAAAATGAAACTTGTTTGCTAGTAGAACATGACAGACTCTATGTAGGGGCAAACTCTCTCAAAGGTACAGACATACGTCAAGCCTCTGCCAATGCCATCAAAGCCCTCAATGGAAGTAAATATACCAACATTGCCATTGCGACCTATACCCGTAAATCTTGTCTCTATTCGCTTCGTGCGATGGTAGAAGGGTTTATCTTGGGTGCGTACCGTTTTGATACGTACAAAACTATCAAACGTAAAAATCCTATCAAAACCATTAGCATTAGCCTTGATGCCTATCATCCAAGAGAAATAGACATGATTCAAGCCTCTGATTTGATTCATAAAGCAGAGATTACAGCAGATGCTACAAACTTTACACGCGATATTGTCAATACCACACCTGAGGATTGTTACCCTAAGGTCATGGCAGACATTGCCCAAGAGATGGCAAAAGAGACAGGCTTAACTTGCAATATCTTAAAGCCTAAGCAACTGAGAAAAGAAAAGATGGAAACTCTTCTTGCTGTGGCTCGTGCGAGTCGTCATACCCCTAGGGTCATTCACCTTACACATAAACCCAAAAATACTAAAAAGGTGATTACCCTTGTTGGAAAAGGGTTGACTTATGATTCAGGAGGATTGAGTCTCAAACCTGCTGATTATATGGTCACGATGAAATCAGATAAAAGTGGTGGTTCTGCTGTCATAGGGATCATGAAAGCCATTGCTGAGCTTGATTTACCCATAGAAGTACATGGCTTTGTAGGAGCTGTAGAAAATATGATAGGAGGAGATGCCTATAAACCTGATGATGTACTCATCGCCAAAAATGGTAAAAGTATTGAGATACGCAATACCGATGCTGAGGGACGTTTGGTCTTAGCCGATGTACTGTGTTATGCACAACAAGAAGTACAATCAGATTATCTCTTTGATTTTGCTACACTTACAGGGGCTTCAGTAGTAGCTGTGGGACACTATACCTCTTCTATCATGGGTCACAACAAAAAAGTACAAAAACTTGTCGTCGATGAAGCCCATAAATCAGGAGAATTAGCCACGGCACTGGATTTTAATCCTTATCTCAAAAAGACGATTAGTTCAGAGATAGCTGATGTATGTAATATTGCGTCTAGCCGTTATGGTGGAGCGATTACAGCAGGACAGTTTCTCTCCGAATTTGTAGATAAAAAGCATCGTCAAAAATGGGCACATATTGATATCGCAGGGCCTGCCTTTGTAGAACACGCTTGGGGCGAAAACCCTTTTGGTGCTTCTGGAGCTGGTGTGCGTATGATGGTCAAACTTTTGGAGACGCTGTGTAAAGAAGAAGCTTAGGCTTCTTCTTCGTCTTCATCAAATATCAAGGGATAAAGCAATCCATAAAGGGTCACAAACATCAAAGGTATTGCCCAAATAAGTCCTATACCCAAAGCCAAAAATCCCAAAAAGCTAATGAAGCCCAAGAGAAACATGAGTCGGGCTACTTTGAACCATTGCTTAGTCACTGCCTTGCGTGAATGCTCCATCGCTTCCCATACACCCATCTGCTTATCTACAATGAGTAAGGGGGCAAAGACGTATGCTACACTCAAATATATCCCAGGGATAATAAATAACTTAAATCCTAACATCATCATCCCATACATTAAAACAGCTACTAGAGCCAATTTACCCGTGAGGTGATAATAATTAAACATAGATTTAAAATCAATACTGTTACCTCGTGTGTAGTTGAGTGCCATCATCATAATCCCTACAAGCAAGGGCATTAATACAGGATAACTCAATATCCCTATAATTTGTATATTGAGGAGATTAGGTTCTTCTATTGTCCCTATAGAAAATATCATACCTAAAATAAATTGCGTCAATAGTCCAATGCCTACATAAAGGGATACAGCGATAACAAAAGGGGTTTTCATCCCTTCAATCCATACAAATCCTGCCTTCACAATCTCAATGATAGCAAAATCATACGCTTTCACTTCTGAGGCTTGGCTTTTTTGTTCCATAGTGCTTCCTTATCGTTTTGATAAAAGTATAGCCAATTTACCTTGATTAACTATTTTTAGCTATACTCCAACAAATTAACACACAGGAATATTTATGACAGCATTACAAAAATTCAAACTCATCAACAAAATTGAAGGTATCTCCTTTCTCATTTTACTCTTCGTGGCTATGCCACTCAATACAGTTTTGGCTTCCCTATCGCTACAAAAATAGCAGGAATGATTCATGGTCTCTTTGTTTTTGCCTATATCTATCAAGTCATAGAAGCCAAAAAAGAAGCAGGTCTTACAGCTAAAGAAATAGCGATTTATACTATTTTATCACTCATTCCTTTTGGAAGTTTCTATACAGACAAAGAACTTGCCAAGAAGATTACAGAAGCATAACGTAGCCCTTTGGCTATCATCACAATCATCACAAAATAGCCAAAGCTATAACGCAACACTCCAGCTACAAAGGTCAAAGGGTCACCGATAATCGGTACCCATGACAAGAGTAGCGTCCACCCTCCATATCTATCAAAAAATCCTTTAAATTTAGTAATATTTGTTGTAGATAGATGTCCTTTTTGGACTAAATACTGCTCTCCTTTATAGCCCAAAACATAATTGACCACAGACCCCAAAGTATTACCCACAGTAGCAACTAACCATAATCCAAACCACGCATAGCCTTGTGTATAATCATAAAGTAACAGTGCTTCACTGCCCATAGGCAAGAGTGTCGCTGATAAAAAAGCAATGCTAAAAAGTGTGAGATAGACCATAATGCACCTAAAATGAAAGTGTTTGAAACACAATCTTATCCTCTTTGACTATGCCTATTTTATTTTGACAGGCTTGGGAAGGAAGAGAAATATATTTACCCAAAATACGTCCTTGATGAAAATGTCCTTCAATGACCCAATCTACTTTTTCTACTTTGTCATAAGACGCAAGTATTTGAGAAACCCTCTTTTCAAAAGTATAAAAAGTATCACAAATTTTCTTTTGAGATAGTTTTCCAAGACGATGGTCAATAATCATTTGTTGAAAAGGGGCTAAGAGTGTAAGGGTAAAACGATTGCGTAAGAGTAGGCAATAGAGGTTGTATCCCCAACCTGTGGCATACTTATCCCCATGAGAAAGTGCTACTTTTTGAGTACCTAAGGCAAAGACTATAGGCTGAGCATCTCTACTATACACCTTCATATCCACAAAAATATTTGCAAGACAAAAATCATGGTTTCCTTCAAAGTAATAAAAGTCTATAGAGTGAGAAAGTGTTAGGAGTAAGGTAATGACTTGTTGATTCTTCTCTAAGATATAACTATTATGTCCAAAAAGTAAATCAAAATTATCACCCATCAAGAAAACCTGAGGCACAGAAATACTCCCACGCTCAATAGCCAAAAGTAAGACTAAGAAGGCATCCCCATGATGGGGATAGTGAGAGTCGGCAATAAATAGAGCATCTTCTTCAATCGCTATCATAGTCTGAGCCTATGGCATATAAGGAATGACTGGTAATCCCATACCCTCATCATATCCACACATAAGATTGGCTGCACATAAGGCTTGTGAACTTGCCCCTCGCAAGAGATTATCAATCGCAGAACTGACAAATAAGGCATGGTCATTTTTGGCTGCAAAGATGTCACAAAAATGTGTTCCTGCTGTACTTTTGATATCTACAGGTGATTCACGAATACGGATAAAAGGGTCATTGGCATAATGCTCTTTGAGAATGGCTAGTGGGTCAATATCGTCTTTGAGTACCCCATAGATAGACACCAATTCCCCACGCGTAGCAGGAATAAGATGAGGCACGAAATTGACATGCATCTTGACACCATGTATCTGTTGTATTTTCTCTGCTATTTCAGGTGCGTGACGGTGTTTGAGTGGATTATAAGCAAATATATTTTCATTCATATTCACAAAGCTACTCATTTGGGAGAGCTTCTTTCCTGCTCCACTTACCCCTGATTTGGCATCAATGAACAAAGGCACCGTGCTATCCATATAAGGAATCAAAGGTAAAATACCCAAAAGTGTCGCCGTAGGATAACAACCAGGTCCTGCTGTGAGATTGGTATTTTTGAGTGCTTCACGATAATATTCAATCAATCCATAGACCGATGATGCTAAATGCTCTTCATCTTCATGTGGACAATAGTGTGCTTCATAGGTATCAAGCTCCAAACGATAATCAGCAGAGAGGTCAACGACTTTGATTCCCTTGTCCAACAATCCTTTGGCTAGTCCCATAGAAGCCTTGTGGGGCAAAGCCAAGAAGACCAATTCACAACGCTCAACAATGGCTTGGGTAGTGACTTTTTCTACAGGCATCGTCATCACATCTACTAAGGAAGGATGCAAAGCTTCTATTAGTACATCCCCTTGCGTCGTAGCCAAATAACTCAAGGTAAATCCATGATGGTTTAGTAACATTTTAATCAATTCTAAACCTGTATAACCACTAGCCCCTACCACACCCACTGTTATCATCTAAGACTCTTTATTTTAAACAAATTTCAACATACGATACTTCTTCAATATCATACATCGTTTTACCAGAAGGCAATACCAACACCACCTCATCACCCTCTTCTTTGCCTACGAGTGCTTTTGCCATAGGAGACTGAATAGAAATAAGACCTTTGCTAGGATTGGACTCTTGCCCACCTACAATGGTATAAATCACTTCTTCTTCTGTCTTTTGATTGGTGAGTTCAACCGTCGAACCAAAACTAATGCGTACATGTGCCAAGGTAGAAGGGTCAATGACATGCGCACGACCTACGACATCGGTAAGTTCATTAATCCGTGCTTCCATCAAGCCTTGCTCATCTTTGGCAGCATGGTATTCTGCATTTTCTTTGAGGTCACCTTGGGCTCTTGCTTCATCTATCACCAACGCAATAACATTACGCTCAACAGTTTTCAAACGTTCCAATTCTGCACTCAATTTTTCATACGTTACTCTTAACATCGGCTCTTTTTGCACAGCTCATCCTTGATAGTTTAATTGCTTGTATTACTATAGCATAATACATTGTATTTATACTAGCATTGGAGTATAATATAAAAATAAGGAAGCAACAATGAAAAAAATTTTACTCACCAATGATGATGGTTTGATTCTCTAGGTCTCTTAGCCTTGGCAGAAGCCTTACAGACCTTGGGAGAAGTGACCATCGTAGCACCTAGTACAGAAAAATCCGCCTGTGGGCATTCGCTCACCCTTACTAAGCCTTTGCACTTTGTAGCCTTGGATACACATTTTTATAAGCTCGAAGATGGTACGCCTACAGACTGTGTCTTTTTGGCACTAAACAAAATATATGATGAGAAAAATCCTCCTGATATTGTCATATCAGGTATCAATATAGGTGCAAATATGGGTGAAGACATTACCTATTCGGGTACAGCTGCTGCTGCTATGGAAGCGGTGCTTCAAGGTATTCCTGCTATTGCTATCTCACAAGTCTATCATCGTGGGGGAGAAACCATAGAACACTACGGATATACCTTAGCCCAAGAGAGTATCGTGACTTTGGTGTCTAAGATATTTGAGGGAGACTTTCCTCTACCCAAGCGTAAATTTCTCAATGTCAATATTCTCCGATTCCTGCTCAAGAGTGCCAAGGCTTTAAAGTCACACGTGCAGGACACAAACAGTATGGATTTCATGCCGAAGTACACCAGAACCCACGAGGCAAAGAATACTACTGGATAGGTTTACCCAAACTCCAATGGCTTCCAAGCAAAGGGCATATTACAGACTTTGAAGCCATTGCACAAAACTATGTATCCCTTAGTCCGATACAGCTAGATATGACATCTCATGATGACATAAAATCCCTCAGCCAATGGATATAGACGATGAGATTTGAACGCTGTCGTATGCTCTTTGGAGACAAAGATTTTCAGACACTGCAAAATGCCAAAGTATTAATACTAGGTATTGGTGGTGTAGGCTCTTATGCCTTAGATTGCTTGTATCGCTCAGGGGTCAAAGATATTACCATATTGGACTATGACATCTATGATGAAGAGTAATAGAAACAGACAAATAGGCTCTGACGCTGTAGGAGCATCAAAAGTCGATACCTTAGCCTTGCTTTATCCTGATATCAAAACCATTACACAGCAAATGGATATGGCATGGGTGGCAGGATTTGATTTTGAGCCTTATGATATTGTCATTGATGCAGCAGATACGACCAAGGTCAAAATAGAAGTCGCCAAGAAATGCTACAAAAAGCTCATCATGGCACTAGGTTCTGCCAAACGCTATGATGCCCATCAAGTCCAAGTCGCTTCTATTTGGAAAACCCACGGTGATGCCCTTGCACGAAAAATACGCAACGAGCTCAAAAAAGCCAGATTTAACCGAAACTTCACGGTAGTATTTTCACCTGAAGAAGACAAATGTAAGACTAAAGGCTCATGCGTAGCAGTCACAGGTACTGTAGGGCTAACCGTCTGTTCAGAAACCATCAAAAAGCTACTCCAAAACGCCAAATCCTAGTATAGCAAGAAGAGCGTTAACGTTTTTTGTAAATTCTACTCAAGTCTTCTTGTGCAAAAGGCATATAGCTATGGCGTGTAATGATGACTTTGGTTTTGTATGTACACCAATTATACAAGACAGGTACATCTTTGGGGTCAATATGAATACATCCATGAGACAGCCAATCTACACTACCTTGATGTAAGGCATGACCTTGCCTAGTAAACTTCATCATATAGTCCATATTGTTGATACCACTGGCTTCAGGATAGAGCGTGGACATGTGATAGCGTTTTTTATGTATCACAGGAAAGATACCTGAGGGAGTCTTAAACTCTAATGTACCAGAAGTAATAGCACCTGTCAACCACACCGTACCATCAGAATCTACAGCATAAAAACGCCCATCACTGCCTATTTCGCGTACTGATACCAACTCAACCACTATGCACTAAAAGTACATAGGTTGAGTGTAACGGACTGAAAGTCCTAGCTGACGCGTAGATTACTTTCCTCTCTTATTCCAATATCATATTAGCTAAATCTTTATTTGATGGATTTCTATGATGTTCAAGATACTCATTAACCATCTCTTGACTTACATTTCCGTACTCCATGCTCCATATCCTATCGCCCAAAAATGCTTTCCCCAATATTGTTTTGATAGTTCTTTAAACTCTTCCTGTAACTTTCTTGAACTTCGTCCTTTTAACTTCTTTACTATATCACTCACTGACACTTTTGGAGGATACTCTATATGCATATGGACATGGTCTTTACTTACCACTCCCTTTAATATTCTAATATCTTCGGCATCACATATTTGTATAATTATCTCTCTGCATCGCTTTTGTATATCACCTTTCAAAACTCCATACCTATATTTTTGTTACCCATACTATATGTACTTGTATTTGGCTTATTGTGTGATTTCCATTTCTCATTCCACATTCTAACTTTTAACACATTCCTAGAAGCTAAAGCCTTGCACTAAAGTGCATAGTTTTGACTAGCGTGACTAGGGACAATAAAGTTCTTGCCCGTGAGATTGACTATTTTGCTACTGTGTTTTGTTTGCGGTTTAAATGTTGTCTTGGAAAGAGGAATCGTCTGCGTCCCCTTAAAGGGATAGACTATCGCTTCCTTTGCTATAGCAAAAAGCCCTAAGAGGATAAAAAGAGTGATACACTTCAACATACTAATACTAAAGCTTTTTTAATCTGTCTTTGGCAATCTTGGCAGTTTTTTTCGTGGGATAGGTTTCTATAATATTTTCAAAAAAAGCCCTTGCCTGTCCTATTTCACCTGTCTTAGCAAGAGAAATAGCGGTATGCAAAAGTAGTGTATCCATATAAGTAGCCTCTCCATACAGTCCTGCACTCTTTTTGAAATAGAAAATCGCATCAGAAGGTTTCCCTGCATAATACGCAATTTCACCTAGGTAATAATTCGATGCGGCAGGTTTATAAGCCTTTTTATCCGTAATCAAAAACCTTGTCTTTGCTTCACTGATAACGTTTTTTGAAAAAGTGCCTCACCCCTTCACTATACAAAGACGCATTACTTTTGCCTTTAAGCGAAGGTGATACTTGGGTAGCCGATGCTTCTGTAGTAGTCTTGGTATTTTTTGCCATAACCTTTGCTGGAGTATACCCTGCTATCAAGCCCTTAAGCTCTTTTTTACTCACATAGTTTTCATTGATTTCATCTATCATATTGGCTAGTTTTTGTAAAATGACATCATTGATTTGACTTTGAGGTTCAGAAGAAGTCATTGCTTCGGCTTGGCTATTGTTAAAGCGTAATTCATTCAAAGAAGCACTTAGACCCTCTATAATAGTAATCAGTCCATCGATACGCTCATCTTGTTCTACAATACGCTGTCGTATATGCCCTAACTCTCTAGGGACTGGCGTAGAAGAGGTACTCATCATACCCAACTCTTCATCTATATCCATATCATAAGAGATCATTTCTGCCTGTACAGATAGAGTAGCCCATACCGTGATTAAGAGACCTATTTTTATTGTTTTATCTATCCACATCATCTTATCTTACAATACGCAAATCGACTCTTCTGTTTCTGTCATAACAACTATCATTAGGGGTTTGACAAACAGGACTACTCTCTCCAAAACTAACTAAAGTGACTTTACTAGCAGGGATACCTTGGGCGATAAGGTTATCTTTGACCGATTTTGCACGTTTGAGTCCTAGAGCATAATTATACTCATCTGTACCAAATTCATCACAATTTCCCTCTATCTTAATCATCCCTGAGGCAGTATTGGCTACTTGGGTATTCGTTGCCATATTTTGAACCATGGCAGAAGCTACAGCGTATTGGTCAAAGCCAAAGTAAATAGATGCAAATCCATCACTACTGCTGTTATATCCTTCTGAGCCATTTTCATTTCCATAGCTCATTTCATCTATAGTAATCGTATCTCCTGTAATCGCATCAGGAGAGTTTACGTTACCACCTATATCCAAATCGGGAGCACTTTGCGCACAACCAGAAAAAATCCATACACTCACTGTTGCAAGTATCCATAATTTATGTGTCATTCTTATATCCTTTTATAATAATCTCTTACCAATCTATAGATTGTATCTTTTTTCCGTTAAAAGGGAAAAGTAAACTTTGAAAACTATGTAAATTGGTATAACCTATGGAAGTACGGTTACCTTGTTGCTTCAAAAAGAGTACAATCGAACCATCACCTGAGAAACGAGGGAATTGATTCGAACCTGTAGTCGTGATGGGTCTCGTACTAGAATTATTCAACGAGGTTACATAAATATTGAATCTATTGTCACCAAAACTACTCTTACTCTCTCTACTACTATACACAATACGATTTCCATTTGCATCACAAGCATTGTTATTACGCCCATGATATACTACTTTGCTAGTCGCAGAAGAATGTATAGCCTTCTTGAAGACATTGGCATAACCTAAACGGTTGGAAACAAAGACGATACTTTGTTCATTATTACCATAACGTCCATTGACATCTATCCCTGAAAACTTGGTAATTCTAGTCTTTGCACCTGTGGCAAGATTGAGTTCATAAATATCAGCTTGTCCATTGGGTGCCATAGTCAATAAGAGCTTTCGCCCATCAGCACTCACATCAGAACAGACCATCATCCCTTCAGAGCTAATGATTTTGGTTTTCGCACCTGAATAGATATTGAGCTTGTATAGTGTAGGCTTCGTCTCTCGGTAAGAAGTATAATAAATACTCCTTTGCTTACTATCTGCCCACTTAGGAAAGAGGTTTAATCCCCCTTTCATAATCGTTTTACGATAGCTAAAGGTATAATCAGACAAACGTATCTCACTACGCCCTGGACTCGTATACGTTGCATATACAATATAACGGCTAATCCATGAAATATCAGGGTATTTCAATACATTATTAATATCACTCACAGCCTTATGAAACAAAAATGCTACCTTGGCCGTACCAGGAATAGCATAGTCTTTTTTGAATACCTGTTTTCCTGTATTGGCTTGAAGTAAACGTACCACCAACTTGCTACCATTGCTTTGTGTCAAATTATATTTGAGAATATATTCTTTGTTTTTTAACGCAGAAGGAATACTATTACTCTGGGATATCCCCCACATGATGCGTCGTATCTGCCAAAAAGTGTCCCGATATTTTCAAGTCCGCAAGTAAAATTTTGAAAAACTTCTGACTACTCCCAGCTGAACCATCTATCACAGCAATACGCGTACGCTGTTCTACATCTTTACTTATCTTCAATGTAGCATCTACAGCAAAAAGTGTCGTTGTAGTTACACTCAATATCAAACATAATAATAATAATTTTTTCACTTGCTTCCTTTAGAATAAAACATAATAATAAGTATTGTATCAAGCCTCTCTTAAAATAGACATTAAATAATGGGACATCTTGATACAGCTATCTTTTAAAACCCTTTTTGTGTATAGACAAACTTAGCGACCTTGGAAAAAAACAGTGTTTCCCTACCATAAACTTCATGGCTAAATAATAAATTAAGCCGTTTAGCTTTAACATGAGAAAAAGTCACTTGATAGTATTGTCCCCATTCTGTGACAAAAAGAGAGTCCCTTTAAGCGTTTGTCTGTACTGTCCAAAGCTTGTATCCTCATAGGATTTTTACCATTTAATGTCAGATGATATGCTTCTGAGACTTGTGTACTGTTATTCTCTAGACTCTTTGTATCAAAAACCATTGTGGCATTGTCTTCTTCAAATTCTAGCCCTATGATAAAGACTTCAGCTCTACTATCATTATTCTCAAAGTTGGGTCGAAAGAGATAAGTAGCTGTGAGCATTGCCATTCTCTGTATGCCTAATTTGAGTTCAGCACTTTCTGTTTGCTGTAGATTCTTATGGTATTGGGTCTTTTCTGTATAAGATTTCAATAATGCTTGTTCTTTTTGGGAACTACATCCTAGTAATAGTATGCCGACTATGATTGTCACAAATAATTTAAACATAACACTCCTTTGTATTTTAAATAGCTAAAAAAGAGTTTAACATAGTTTCAATAAACATTTAAGTATAATCCCCATAATAATTTAGCACAAAGGTCAGGCGTGAAAAAAAGAGTTGCTGTAGCATTCACAGGTCCATCTAATAGTGGCAAGACTACCCTTATTCAAAAACTTTCTACCCACTTGATACAAACCCACAAAATAGCCATCATCAAAAATGACCCCAAAGACAAGGCAGAGTTTGATGTCGTGGGTAAAGATAGCCACAAGTTTAGCCAAACAGGTGCAGAGGTAGTCATCACTTCACCTACAAGAACCACT
The DNA here is from genome assembly GCA_030949325.1 of Sulfurovum sp. GTDB lineage: Bacteria > Campylobacterota > Campylobacteria > Campylobacterales > Sulfurovaceae > Sulfurovum. The sequence goes on along the minus strand of JAUZSQ010000081.1, from coordinate 12,703 downwards.
TACTTTTCGCAAACATCCAAAAGCTTGGATGAGATTGTATCCATGCTCAGTGATTTTGACATACTCTTAGTAGAAGGATTAAAGAACCTGCCCTTACCTCGTATTGCTATTTTTAGAAACACCATTGATGAAAGTTATTTTCAGTGTTCTGAAGCGATTGCGATAGATGAGAGTATTTGTTTGGATGACTATCTCATCCCTAGCCATATTACGCTACTCAACCTCAACGATATTACACAAATTATACAATGGATTCATACCCATGCAAAGGACATCTAACATGACAAGTATTTTTGATACCATCAAAAGCATTGCTTTTGAGATAGACCATGCCATAAAAACTGCTGATTTAGGCTATAGCCAAAGTGAAAACTCTTCAGGAGAAGAGCAACTCAAACTCGATGTACAATCTGATATTATCATCGAAAAAGCCTTTGCTTCGGTCTCTATGGTCAAAGACCTCGTCAGTGAAGAAAAAGAAGGCGTAATGCTACTCAATCCTGAAGGTAAATATACCATCTGCTATGACCCCTTAGATGGTTCTAGTTTGGTCGATGTCAATCTCTCTGTAGGTTCTATATTTGGTATCTATGAAGGGGAACTTCGAGCCTCGAACCTCGTAGCTTCTGCCTATGTCGTCTATGGACCACGCATAGAACTCGTCGTTGCTACCCAAGGGCAAAAACCCCTACTTTACCGTGCCAATAATCAAGAGTTCAAAGAAATAGCTCCGATTACTTTGCAAAGTAAAGGCAAACTCAATGCCCCAGGAGGTACACAGCAAAACTGGTCGGCTTCTCACAAAGGCTTTGTCGATGGTCTATTCTCCCAAGGCTACCGTTTACGCTATTCTGGAGGCATGGTACCTGATTTACACCAAATACTCCTCAAAGGTGGTGGAATATTCTCCTATCCTGATACTTCTGATAAGCCCCATGGAAAGCTTAGACAACTCTTTGAAGTCATTCCTTTTGCCTTTATTTATGAACAAGCAGGAGGAGAAGCGATTGACAATAAGGGAGTCAGACTCATGGAACTTATCCCTGCCCATCCACATGATACAAGTCCTTGCTTCTTTGGTTCATCTTATGAAGTATCTCAACTCAAAAAAGCCTATGGAATACAGCATTAATGTCCGATATTATTTTGGATGAATGGCAACTTGTCTTAGGACAAAAAAGACAAGCACTCGAATCTTGTCAAAAAGACAAACACAGTAGCAGTTGTCTCAAATGTGAAAAACTCCTAGACTGTGATATTCGTGATGCCTATATCAAAGCTGTCTATGATAGCATGAGCAAAGGTCAAGGTGGTGGTTTTGAATTTTAGATACTTTAGATAAAATACCTTTATCAAATTATTGAAAATAAGGAACTTCTATGAAACATTATTTACCTACTTTTATTATTACACTCTTTCTCTTACTAGGTTGTGGAGATATTGCCATCAACGCACCTATTGTAGCCCCTGAGGCTTCTGATGATACGGCCAGTCTTATCTCTGGAAACAGTGTAGAAATCATGGTCTTGTCCAATGACAGTGCAAGTACAGGCAAGACCCTCAATGTGAGTACGGTGAGTATTGTAGATGATGTGAGCGAAGGGGCTACTGTGGTCAATGATAGTGGGTCTATTAGCTATACTTCTGATGGCGTCTTTATTGGTACAGAAACCTTTACCTACCAAGTCGAAGACAGTAAAGGGACAGTGTCTAATATCGCAACGGTGACCATCACTATACAAACTTCAAGTAGTCTCAATATTATTCCTACTGCCTCCAATGATACAGCCACAACGACAAGTGGTACAAAGGTCAATATCATAGTACTCAGTAACGACAGTGACAGTGATGGCACACTTGATAGTAGCAGTGTAGCCATTGTGACAGACTCAGCCAACGGTGTAGCTGTTGTCAACACTACAGGAACGATTGATTATACGCCCAATGGTTCGTTTATAGGTACAGATACCTTTAGCTATCAAGTCAAAGATGATGAGGGAAGTGCTTCTAATGTGGCTACGGTCACTATTACTGTTTCATAAGTGAGGGTTCAAATAGGAGAGGCACTTCAACCTTTCTTTCCTTATTTTATCCTAGACACAGCAGATTTTAGGTAATATCACAATAGAAAAAACTCATTTGTTTAAGGAAACATTTTATGCCACATTCTTGCGAAAAAAACCTATATTACCACCCCTATTTACTATGTTAATGATATTGCCCATATTGGTCATGCCTATACTACGATTATTGCGGATACCCTAGCACGTTACTCTCGTCTGTCTGGCTTAGATACCTTTTTTCTTACAGGTACCGATGAACATGGACAGAAGATAGAAGAAGCAGCCAAATCACGTAACAAAAGCCCCAAAGTCTATGCAGATGAAATTTCTGCTACGTTTAAGACACTTTGGGATGATTTTGATATTTCTTATGATACATTTATCAGAACCACTGATGAAGCACATATCTTGGGAGTACAAAAAGCCTTTAGTACGATGCACAGCAATGGGGATATTTATAAAGACACCTATAAAGGGCATTATTGTATCTCTTGTGAAACCTTTTTCCCTGCGATTCAACTTATTGATGATGAGTTTTGTCCTGATTGTGGCAAAAGTACCACGATAGTAGAGGAAGAGAGTTATTTCTTTAGACTCTCACAATATGAAGATAAACTTCTCGCATGGTATGAAGACAATCCAGATTGTATCTTGCCACGAAGCAAACGCAATGAAGTCATACGCTTTGTAGAAGGTGGACTGACTGACTTGTCTATTACACGAACTTCTTTTGATTGGGGTGTCAAACTTCCAGAAGAGATGAATGACCCCAAGCATGTGATGTATGTGTGGCTAGATGCCCTTATGAATTATGTTACAGCCTTAGGGTATGGTACAGATGATGCCAATATGGACTATTGGCCTGCACATACACAGCTCATTGGTAAAGATATTTTACGTTTTCATGCTATCTATTGGCCTGCTTTTCTGATGAGTCTAGGTTTGCCTCTGCCTAAGCATATTGCTGCCCACGGATGGTGGACACGCGATGGTGAGAAAATGTCCAAATCCAAAGGCAATGTCGTCAATCCCAAAGAAGTAGCCGATGCCTATGGCTTAGATAGTTTCCGTTACTTTATGCTCAGAGAAGTGCCTTTTGGTGGCGATGGTGACTTTAGTCAAAAAGCCCTTATTGATAGAATCAATTCTGACCTTGGTAATGACCTCGGCAATCTGCTTAATCGTCTCATAGGTATGTCTGGTAAATATTTTGAAGGCTATGTTGATTCGACGTTAGTAGAACAGTATTACCAAACAGAGTTAGATGAAGTCCATGCTTCACTAGATAAACTAGAGCCGTTCTTATTTGAAATGCAACTTCACCGTTACTTGGAAGAATTGTGGCGACCTCTCACAGTAGCCAATAGAGCCATAGACAAATATCAACCTTGGACACTCATGAAAGAAGGCAAAGAAGAAGAAGCGATGGCACTCAACGGTCTCATCGCTGCGATTCTTGCCAAAGTCTCTGTGATGCTCTATCCTGTAATGCCTGAGGTTTGTACCAAAATATCCAAAGCACTAGGCTTTAGTATTGATACAGAACATTGGCAAACCTTGGCAAAAGGCACAGCCTTACTGGCTCCCTTTACTTTGGAAAAAATCGACCCTCTTTTTCCTCGTATCGAAGCACCTTTATTACCCCAAATAGAGCCAATAGATACGGAATCTAAACCTCAACCCAAAGAAGCCCAAAAAACCGAAGGTATCGCACTCATAGGCATTGACGAATTTTTCCAAACCTCTCTCAAAATAGGTACGGTTATACAAGCAGAAGAAGTACCTAAAAGTAAAAAGCTTTTATTATTACAAGTAGATGTGGGTGAAGCACAGCCTAGACAAGTAGTCGCAGGAATCAAAGAATGGTATAGTGTAGAAGATATGCTCAACACACAAGTCTGTGTCGTTGCCAACCTCAAACCTGCCAAACTTATGGGACTCAAATCAGAAGGTATGCTTTTAGCTGCCAAAGATGAAGAGGGTCTATGTATGATACGTCCAGAAAAGCCAAAAACTTCTGGCACAGCTATCAGATAAAGGAATCACTATGAAAATAGAAGATATTATTAATCTAACCGAAGGGTGTTAGTCAATACTCCTGATGTACAAGCCATCGAATCAGCTACGGTATTTTATTCCAAGGTTGACCATGGAGACCTTTTTATCTCATCAAATCAAGAAGAGATAGACCATGCTATAGATAATGGTGCCTATGCCATTATCTATGATGATGAAAGTATTATCAAAAAAGACTTAGAAATCGCATGGATAAAAGTCTCCAATATACAATGGGCAGCCTTTAAGCTTGTACGCTATGTGATTATCAAAAAAGAAGCCCTTTTTTATCTATTGTCTGAACATGAGTTGACTTTTTTGAAAATGATACTCAAGCACAAAGGCAATGTGGCTTTTATCTCCAATGATTGGAGAAAAGCCTTTGAACAGATACTCAATACCGATGCCTCACTCTTTGTAGGTACAGATAAAGAATTGATGGAACTCATCAAGCCTGATATTGCTACCCTAGAACGAGAAGTTGAAGGCTACCTTGTCTCTGATACACTCTTCAAATCTACCTATAAAGTAGGAGGATTCCTCTATCAAGAAAAAGATCTTATTCCTTTTCACCTAGAATATCTCTTGCGTACCATACATTTTTGTAATGTCCATACCCTAGCTACTACAATGGATAGAATCAAATATACCAAACATTTCTTACCGATTTTTATTGATGCAAAGTTACGTTCTACACAAGCGAGTAAGACGGATAGAGTCGCTATCTTTACAGACAATACTTCAGATATTACCAAAGCAAGAGAATATGTGATGCGAAGTAACATGTGGGTAAAAAGTGTCGTTTTCACACCACCAAAGACCAAAGTACCTCGTATTGACCATCCTCATTGGTTCCATAATGAAGAGGAAGTCCGTGATTTACTCAAAAATATTCATTATAATTACGCATTTATTTACAATGCAGACAAGAAGATACTCAATACCATTAGCGAAGAATATTCACTCTTTTAAGTAGAGACAAAGTAATAATTAACTATATTAGTTTATCATTATTTTGAATAAATGGGGATAAATGAAGAAAGTACTTAAAATATTTATCTTCTTACTGCTTCTAGCCCTTCTACCCCTAGGCTATAATTTCCTCCCTGTAAACAAAGGTCAAAATACCTTTTATCTTCCCTCTTCTATATTGATACTATGATAGATACACTCCAAATCCATGGCTATAGTGTCTATGAGATAGATAAATTTATCTTATATTTTTTGGATATGCCTGTGAAAGGGTGGTACTCTATGACAGAAGCGCTACCTTCGGAGCGTTTTCCCTTTTTTGATACTCTACGTCATTTTAGCACCAAAACGATGCGTGTCAAAGTCTATGCAGGAGAAAATCGTATAGAAATCACCAAGCGTCTAGCCAATGATTTACACCTTGACCCCCAAAAACTTCTTGCACATTACCAAAAAATCAGTAAATATACCGAAGGAGATATTTTTTCAGGCTTTTATCCTATGTCCAGAAAAGCCGATGAAAAAGCTGTCATAGAAGCCCTCTTTGCTATGTCTAAAATCAAGCTCGTCACTTTTACTCAACGCTATTGCGATAGCATTCCCAATGAATTAGAATTAAAATTCTTACTCATTATCGCCTCTATCATCCAAAAAGAAACCAATGACCCCAAAGAAATGCCTTTGGTCTCTTCTGTCATACAAAACCGTCTTGATAAGGGGATGAAATTACAAATGGATGGCACCCTTAATTACGGTAAATATTCGCATAAAGCCGTCACTTCTACGCGTATCAAACAAGACAAAAGCTATTATAATACCTACAAGTATGGAGGCATACCCCCTGCACCCTTGTGTGCCATGAGTATCGAAGCCTTAGAATCAGCACTCAAACCAAGTAAAACCGATTATCTCTATTTTATGCTCAACAAAAAAGGAAAGCATGATTTTAGTAGCTCTTATAAAACACACCTCAAAAATATCAAAGCCTTTAGAGCCAAGCCTAAACCCAAGCCTAAACCCAAGCCTAAACCCAAGCCTAAACTTATACCTATTGCTGACAAAGATATAGACTTAAGCATTGAGCAACCTATACTTTTTGAAAATCTTATGCTATAATTTTGGCTATCAAAATTATAGTCTATGAGAAGAGGAAATGATGACAAAATCTAAGTTAGTTGTGGCTATTACAGGTGCATCAGGCGTACAATTGGGTCAAAAGTTTGTGGACTATCTGCCCCCACATATTGAAGTCCATGTCGTAGTCTCCGATAATGCCCTTACCGTCGAATCTTTTGAAAACAAAGACGTGACCTTACACAATAGCAAAAATATTGCCTCTTCTATTGCCAGTGGTTCTTTTGCTGTGGAGCTCACGGCCATTATCCCTTGTAGTATGAATACCCTTGCCAAAGTAGCTTGTGGTATTGCCGATAATCTTCCTACTCGCGTAGCATCTGTAGCTATCAAAGAACAAAAGAAGCTCCTTCTTGCTCCTAGAGAATTGCCCTTTTCGGCTATTGCCTTAGAAAATATGCATAAACTAGCTTCCCTAGGTGTCATTATTGCTCCTCCTGTGATGGGATATTATGCCGATGTCAAGTCATTGGAAGATATGGAAAAGTTTGTCATTGGCAAATGGTATGATGTCTTGGGCATAGAACATGACTTATACCAAAGGTGGCAATAATATGAAAAGAGCTGTCTATTCAGGTACCTTTGACCCTATCACCAAAGGACATATAGATATGATTAAACGGGCATCCAAGCTGTTTGATGAAGTTATCATCGCTGTAGCAAAAAGTAGTGAAAAAGTCCTATGTTTTCCTTGTCTCAAAGAAAAGAGATGATACAAGCCACAGTAAAAAAGCATAAGCTAAAGTCTGTCAAAGTCATAGCCTTTGAAGGATTACTCGTGGATTTTTGTCAAAAGCATCACAGTCGTGTTATCATACGAGGTGTACGCTCGGTCAAAGATTTTGAATATGAATTACAAATGGCTTATGCCAATGCCTCATTGGATTCAGAGTTAGAAACCCTTTGTCTTATGCCTTCACTTAAACACGGTTTTATTAGCTCTTCTATCGTTCGTGCTATATTGGCTTTTGATGGTAAAGTCAAGCACCTTATGCCCAAACCTGCTTATAAATGTATGAGGAAGTATTAAGATGTATATACTTTTTGAAGGTATTGATACCTGTGGTAAAAGCACCCAAATTGCGTTAATAAAACAACGTTATCCTGAAGTACTCATTACCAAAGAACCAGGGGGTACAGAGTTTGGCAAAAAGGCAAGAGAAATACTTCTGAGTGATTCTTTGGCATCTAAACGTGCTGAATTACTCCTGTTTTTGTGTGACAGAGCCGAACATTATCAAGAAGTCTTAGCAGTAAATAAAGATAAAATTGTACTCTCCGATAGAGGATTTTTATCAGGTATTGCCTATGCCTTAGCCAATGAAGATTTCGATTTTGATACCCTTATTTCTCTCAATACATTTGCCCTCTCTTCGTACTTTCCCGATAAAATTATCCTCTTTATCACCACAGAAGAGACCCTCAAACAACGCACATCTGCCAAAACCCTTGATGGGATTGAACTGCGTGGCTTAGACTATCTACTCACCGTACAAGACAAAATGCAAGAGAGCCTAAGCAGACTTGATATTCCCTATCTTTTGATTGATGCCAATGATACTATTGAGACTATTCACCAACAAATTATCACCTATTTAGCACTATCATCGCTGAATTAACCTAAAAGGAACACCCATGATACAACCCCTAAGAGGAATGAAAGACCTTACTTTTGATGACAGCCAACGCTTTGTACATATCGTAAACACTGCTGTAGAGATTGCCTCACGTTATGGCTATGGCTATATTGAAACCCCTATCCTCGAAGAGACGGCACTCTTTAAACGTTCTGTAGGGGACAGCTCTGATATTGTAAGTAAAGAGATGTATCAGTTTGAGGACAAAGGAGGCAATGATGTTTGTATGCGTCCAGAAGGTACAGCAGGGGTCGTCCGTGCCTTTGTCCATGCCAAACTTGACCGTCAGCCTAGTAAACAAAAGTTCTATTATTATGGTCCTATGTTTCGCTATGAAAGACCCCAAAAAGGGCGATTAAGAGAGTTTCATCAGTTTGGTTGTGAGAGTTTCGGAGAAGCCTCGGTAGCAGAAGATTTTACTATCATTACGATGATAAGCCAAATTTTTGAAGCCCTTGGTATAGGATTTGATTTACAAATCAACTCTTTGGGATGCACTGCGTGTATGCCTCCTTACAAACAAAAGCTTGTGACTTTTCTCACAAGCGACAAAGAAGCACTTTGTGAAGATTGTAACAGACGTATAGACAGCAACCCTATCCGTGTACTTGATTGCAAAAATAAAACCTGTCAATCTCTGTTGGTCAATGCACCCAAACTCATCCCCTGTCTCTGTGAAGAATGTGCCAGTGATTTCACACAATTAACAGCACTATTGGACAAAGCCAAAATCCCTTATCATATAGATACCCACCTCGTGCGTGGCTTAGACTACTACAACAAAACAGCCTTTGAATTTGTCAGTAATCATATCGGTGCTCAATCTGCCATCGCAGGAGGGGGACGTTATGACACACTCGTCGAATTCTTAGACGGTAAATCCACACCTGCTGTAGGTTTTGCCCTAGGCATAGAACGCATCATGGAACTCGTCGTCATGCCTGAGTCTGAGCGTAAGGGTATATACCTAGGAGCGATGGACAGCGATGCCCTAGATTCACTCTTTGCCATCGCCACCCAAAAAAGAAAATCTACCAAAGTTACCCATGAATACAGTAAAAAAAGTTTCAAAAGCCACCTCAAAGGTGCCGAAAAATCCCAAGCCAAATACCTAGTCCTCAGAGGCGAAGACGAACTAGCCAATGGTACAATATGGATTAAAAATTTGGAGACTAGAGAAGAGAAGACGGTATTAGTTGGGGAGTTTTAGTTTACTTTAAACCAATAACCAATAAATAGGAAATAAAAAATGAAACAAGACATATTAAAATATGAATCAAAAGTATGGCAAACAGCAGACTTACTCATAGGTGCAGGTATTAAGCAGAGTGATTTTCCTAAGTATATGATGCCTTTTTTTGCATTGATTATGGTGGAGAGTAGATTTTCACGAATGGGTGATGAACTAAAAGAGGAACTAAGAAAGAGTGGAGATACATTATCTCTTGAAGATTTTATAGATGAGATAAAAGACCAAGAGAAAGGTTATAACACTTACTTGTTTGAACACAACAAAACTTTAAACGATATTTGTAAAAATGATAAAACTTTTGAGATAGATTTTGATAACTACCTCAAAGGTTTTGATGGTGAAACACAAGATTTACTAGGGATAGATAAAAACACAAGAGAAGATAAATATCTTGATATTTCAGGTATTGCAGGACTTCTTAACAACAAAAAAATACTTTTTTCTTTTGTAAAAGCGTGGAGTGAGATAGATTTAAAACCATTTAATAATAGTGAGATAACAACACTAGAAGAACATATAAAAAGAAAGTGGGCAGATATATCAGCAGAGACAGCAGGAGAGCAATACACACCTGATGATGTTATCTCTCTAATATCAGATATTATACTTTCAAAAACAAAGACGAGCGAAAACTTTTTAAGTATATATGACCCTACTTGTGGTGGTGGAAATATGCTTTATGGTGTAGAGGATAGAGTAAACCAAACATATCCAAACAGACCCACAGCTACCTATGGGCAAGATTGGAACGATGCTTTATATGCTTTGGCAAAGATAGAGAGTAGATTCAGAAAGAACGCTTACATAGAGTATGGCAATACTTTAGTTGACCAAAAGTTTCAAGATAAAGAGTTTGATGTAGTTGTAGCAAATCCACCTTATGGGGTAGATTGGAAAGGTTTTAAATCTGATATAGTTCAAGATAAAACAGGGAGATTCCACTCTCTTCCAGCCGTAAGTGATGGGCAACTACTCTTTATGCAACATCTTATATCTAAGATGGGTTTAGAGGGTATGGGTGTAGTTGTACACAATGGCTCAACTCTATTTAGTGGAGATGCAGGGAGTGGAGAGAGTAACATAAGAAAATGGATGTTCGATACCGACATAGTAGAAGCTATCATTCAGCTACCTACAGATGAGTTTTTTAATACAGGAATCTTTACCTATCTTTGGGTACTTAACAAAGATAAAAAAGAGAATCGTAAAAACAAAGTGATGATGATAAATGCTAGTGAAAAGTTTACTCCTATGAAGAAAAACAAGGGTAAAAAAAGAAAAGAGGTAGATTCTCTTAGCCGTATAGATATAGTCAAAACACTTACAGACTTTGAAGATAACGACTATGCAAAAGTATTTGATAAAGAGTTTTTTTATTTTAATAAACAAGCACTTATGCTTACAAATCTTGACTATAAAAATAGAACTTTTGAGAGTATCTTAGAACCTAAGAAAAAATCTATCAAACTAACACCACTAAAAATAGTACAAGATGAGATAAATATAAAAGAATTTCAACTATCAGACATATCACAACTAGACACTATAAAAGATACTATCAAAGAGCTAGACTATAAAGAGAAAGATTTAAAAGTTTATATTAGTGAGAGTGTTTATTATTTTTATGTTGAAGACAAAGAGACTATAGTGAAGCAAGATGATGAGATTCAAGAAGAGTTAGGTTGTGGAAAAATAGTCATAAAATCAAGTGCAAAAAAAGCTACAAAAACTAAAGAAGCATCTATAACTATCACAGCTGAATTAGTTCCAGACTATCAAAAAGATTATGAGATAATCCCTTATGATAAAGATGAAAAGGTAAATAAAAAAAATATAGATGATTTTATGGCTAAATATATCACTAAACCTTTTGTACTCCTTGATAATGTAATAGGTGTAGAGATAAACTTTAACAAGATATTTTATAAGCCTGAGCAGTTACGACCACTAGAATCGATACTGAGCGATATAGAAAATATAGATTCTGAGTTGAAAAGTCTTGAAAAAAGTTTAGGGGTTTAAAATGGCAATAATATTACAAGATAAGGGTTTAGAAAATAAACTTATGCAGTTATCAAAAGAGCTTCATATTAAAACAGAAGATTTAGTAAAACAATTTTTAAAAGAAAGAATAGAACAATTTACAAATCAAAAAGAATTACTTAATGAAGATTTAAATGATATTAATCTTTTTGAAGAAGCAAAAAAAGATAAGATAGGTATAAAAAGTATTGATGAGATGCTAAAAGAGTATCATATTGAAAGTTGAAATTTTAAAAAAAGCTCAAAAAGATATATCTAAATTAGATGTATCTTTAATTAGGGATATTTTATTATCTATAAAAGATTTAGAGAATTATCCAGATATATCAAATATAAAAAAACTAAGAAATCATAAGCCTATTTATAGAAAAAGAATTGGTAATTATAGAATCTTATTTGACATAGAAGATGAAGTATTAATAGTAGGTAGAGTATTACATAGGAGTAAAGCTTATGAATAGATTCAAAAAATATGAGAGTTATAAAGAGAGTGGTTTAGAGTGGTTGGGGAAGATTCCTAGTGAGTGGGGAGTTAAAAGGGTTAAGGACACATTTAGATATTTTGGAAGTGGTTCAACACCCTTAAGTACAAATATGAAATACTATGATGATGGTATTATCCCTTGGTTAAATACTACTGATATTAAAAACACTATTGTTAATAATACAAAATATAAAGTTACTCAATTAGCAAAAGATGATTATTCATTAAAGATTTATCCAATTAATTCATTAGCAATAGGAATGTACGGACAAGGTCAAACTAGAGGTAGTGTTGCTTTATTGAATATTAAAGTAGCAACAAATCAAAATGCTGGGATTATGTATAAATTTACTAAATCTAATAGTAAATTTATATTTTGGTGGTTTATAGGAAGAAAAACACATATTAGACAAATAGGAAATATGGCAACTATTCCAAATTTAAACAAAGATATTGTCAGAAATCTTTTTATTTCCTTACCACCCCTAAAAACCCAAACAAAAATAGCAAACTACCTAGACACTCAAACACAAAAGATAGATAAAGAGATAAAACTACTTGAAGAAAAATCTTTAAAATACAAAGAGCTAAAACAAACTCTTATAAATGAAACAGTTTCAAGGGGAGTTGATAAGGGTATAAAATTTGAAACTAAACGATTGAAAGATTTTATAGTTTATACAATAGGTGGGGAAGTTATAGATGTTGGTTATTGGGATAGAGGAAGCGAACTAACATACACAGCAGGTAAAAATCCAGTATTATCAGATTTTGATACATTTCCTGATAGAAAAAGAACTACAAAAAATGATATTTTAATAGCAAGAAATGGTGATGGATTTGTACATATTCCAAAACTTAACTCTATATTTACAAATGTTGTACAACTTGTAAGATTAAGTAAAAAAGTAGATATAAACTTTATTTGGTATTGCTTAGAAGATATAAAATTTAATATTAATAGAATATCTAATGGAGATTTTATAGCAAGTTTAAATAAGGAGATGTGGTTTAACTCTTTTTTAAATATACCACCACTAAAAGACCAAATAAAAATAGCCTC
>JAUZSQ010000080.1 GCA_030949325.1 Sulfurovum sp. | reverse complement strand
ACCTCTAGCTTTGTGTTGTAAAGCCCTGTAGTTACAAAAAATAAAGAAAATACCATTATAAAAAGGGAAGCAAGAAGTATTCTTTTTAAGATGAATAGTGGGAGAATAGTATTCTTTATCTCGCGAATAGCTTCTTTATCAGCATGGTATATTTTGAAAAAAGGGTAATCGTTAATAAGTTCTTTAATCCATAAGTATCGCATTATAATTAATGCTAAAAAACCTGGGTAAAAAAACCACATTAGCCACATTATATGTGGAGTTATGCCTTTTGCCTTAGCCCATTTCATACCAAATATTGTTGGTATAAAATACATAATTATGACTAGTGATATAACAAGAATAATCATAGCACTTGAGATTAAAACATCAGTAAAAGTGATAGGAATACCCAATAGTGTCACAATAAAATCCTTTTTCTAAATATGAAACAAATGCATTTTATCATATTAAATTAACTTCCGAACCTAAACCCAAGCATTTTTCCCTCGTTTCCTCATTCCCATCGCTCCTGCGTTGGAATGCATATCTATATTTGAACCTAATTTAACTTGTAATCCAACGCTAGTTGGCAAATAATATTTGAGATATTGTAGCTTATTTGTGGTTAATGAGAGATTGATTTATTTATTTGGCTCTCATAAGCATTCCCACCGAGGACGGAATGGGAACGAGTAAAAATTTAAATTTCAAAAATTCATACTACTTAAAAAGCTGAGAGTGAGAACCTATACGAATTAAATTTAAAGTCTCTTCTTCTATAAAATAGATGATAAGTAAATCACCACTGATATGAAATTCTCTACAATGTTGATATTCACCTTTGAGTGGATGGTCTAATGCTTCTATAGGTAATGGTTGAGCTTGAATAAGATGTGAGAGATAGACGATGTATTTAGAAAAATGTTGGTCACTTAACTTGGCATTTCTAAGCTCTTTGATAAAAAGTTTATGGCGTTTAACCTTAAGCATTTTTCATATTCTCTCGCTCTTGTATCATTTCTTCGAGTGAGACACTTTCCATATTGATGCCTTTTCGTGCTTCTTCTATCGCTTTTTTCGTCTCATCATTGGGGATTTTGACTTCAAATGGTAGCCCTTTGTGTAAGGTAACTTGACTCAAAAACATATTTACAGCTTCACCCATAGTGATACCAAGCTCTTTAAATATCTCTTTGGCTTTGGCTTTGGTCTCGACATCTAGCTTCATACTTGTGGTTTCTTTTACAGATATAGTCATGATTATTCCTTGTAATACTTTAGTATTATTTTAACAGTTAGAGAATAATAAGTCAAGTCACTATATCGTTTCTTTCCTCGTTTGTATCATATCATAGAGTCGGTTGATGTAGATTGATTTATTTGGCTCTCACAAGCATTCCCACCGAGGACGGAATGGGAATGAGTAGAAATCAAGGGTAATATTTTTTTGATGCCTTGTCTATTATTGGCATTATGGATAGCTTTAGAAATTTGTTTGGAGTGCTTACAACTTGAAAATCGTTAATCATATTGTCTTTTTTAAGTACATTGAGTAAATCCAAAAAAATTATAAGCTAATCATTCATAAAAGTAAAGAAAAAATCTCTTAAGTATTCCAAGTTTTAGGGCAACCACAAGGGATTGCCCCTACATAAATATGATTAACCGTAGGTCTTGTGCCTACCCAAAAAGTTAGATAATGTATATTTAATGAAGAAAAACTATTTTGGATTTATCTGTTCTATATGGTCACCTTGTTGAGTGATGACACTATAACCTTTTTTGAGAGCTTGTGTTTGTAGATGTTTTGGAAATATTTTACCTGCTAATGCTCCTATGAGTTTATAATCCTCATAATCTCTATGAAAATAGTAGAAATTATCCATTATCTTATCTAATTGGTCTATACTATTTTGACTCACTCTATTTTTGACCTCTACGACTGCTATATGGTTTCCATTTTCCAATAATATATCAATCTCTTGCATACCTTTCTACACAACTCAAAGTTCCATGCCCATCATATCCCCGATTTGCTCTTTAAAGGCAAAAAGAGATTCAACATCGTAAATACTTAAAACATTCATCATCTTCATAAAAACCCAAAGACCTGATAGTAAAGCAGGTGTTGTAAATTCTTTGTTCTTTTCAATAAGTCGTCCTGAGAGTTGCACTAAAAACTTTCTAACAGCAGGAGCATTTTTCTCTTCCGAACGCTCAATTTTCCAAACAAATAATGTAGCATACGAGACCACGAGAAGTCTTCTAAACAGAGCCATTGGAGTTTCTTGTTGCCAACTTTCAAGATTAAATCCAGAAGATTTTAAAAGTTTAAAATAGCTTTCTATTTTCCATCTATGATAATACCAAGTACCAATAGTTGTGGCTGTTACCTCTTTGGGAACATTGCTCAAAAGCATCCATTGGGCAACAATATTATTGTCTTCATCAACCAATCTCTCCACCACAAACCTTGCCTTAATACTTTTTCCTGCTGTGAAGATAGTTTTTCGCTTACCGTCCTCGTCAAGTACTGATTTGGTGGCATCTCTTCGTATATTCACTTCTATTTCATTGACAAATATCTTCACCTTTTGCATCTTTTATCCACTTTATATTTAATGGTTTTAAGGTAGCTTCCTAGCGTTAATTCTTTTGCTAAATCTCCTTGTTTTACCTCTCTATCCTCGTCAGGCAGGTAAACTTTGTGATTTGATTTAGCTCGAATCAGATAGCACCAACCATTGGCTTCATACTCTCTCATTAAGGCTACACTATCTCCTTCTCTGTCAATAATATCAACCAACTCTTTTTCAAACTTATAATTTTCTCGTATGTATTTAGTTCTTTGAACCAACTCCTCTAAATGCGTTAAGTTTGTATCAATATTGCTATCATAAGTGGAGTATATCTTCTCACTTGTTGCCAAGTTTTGGGCTAAGGCACCCAAAGGATTTCCTTTCTCATCCATTGCCAATGAACCTTGCAAATCATACCCTATCTGTTTCGCATTCCCTTTCTTATTCTTAGTCACAAGTTCCTGTTTCTTTGTATGCTTTTTATAGTCTAAATGTGACCAATCATAGGCTACCAAGGTATAGTTACCTGCTCTTTTGTTACTTTGCTCTACCACTTCTTCTATGATGGGGTCATTGAGTGAGGGAATTGTTACTTCTTCATTATTATAAAATCGCCATGACGCTTGAACTTGACTCCATCCATCAGTCTCTAATACTAGGTTCATTCCACTTTGGCTTCTATGTTTTGTATTCATCTCACCTCTTACTAACTTCTCATATCTTTTTTAGTCTTTTATTCATGTCTTTTCTTTTACTTGTATAATAGCACTTTTTCTTTTGAGTTAGTTGTGTAGAAAGGTATGGATATCATGCTTGTGTGTAGTTTTAAATATTCTTTTATCATTCTGATAGACATAATCAAAGTTTACATTATGCAATAGTTGGATTTTTTGAGCGATGAATAACAGGAACTCTTCATACTTCCAATAGCCTATATATTTATTGATTCCATCTATATTATTGCTAGAGTACTTGTTTGATAGACTTCATCAGTCTTATCCATCTCTATGCTGTGGTCTGTTCTCTAGTCTCTCTCATTTGCTTATCAGTTTGAGCTTGTGATTCCCTTAGTTCCAATAGTGCATTTGTCAATTCTTCATTTGTTATCATCAGCTATCCTTTGGTTCTATTATAGACACAAAACAAGTTTTGAGACTTGAGAAGTTGAATCTTACCTGATAAAGCATAGAGACCTCAACCACTATGCACTAAAAGTACATAGGTTGAGTGTAACGGACTGAAAGTCCTAGCTGACGCGTAGATTACTTTCCTCTCTTATTCCAATATCATATTAGCTAAATCTTTATTTGATGGATTTCTATGATGTTCAAGATACTCATTAACCATCTCTTGACTTACATTTCCGTACTCCATGCTCCATATCCTATCGCCCAAAAATGCTTTCCCAATATTGTTTTGATAGTTCTTTAAACTCTTCCTGTAACTTTCTTGAACTTCGTCCTTTTAACTTCTTTACTATATCACTCACTGACACTTTTGGAGGATACTCTATATGCATATGGACATGGTCTTTACTTACCACTCCCTTTAATATTCTAATATCTTCGGCATCACATATTTGTATAATTATCTCTCTGCATCGCTTTTGTATATCACCTTTCAAAACTCCATACCTATATTTTGTTACCCATACTATATGTACTTGTATTTGGCTTATTGTGTGATTTCCATTTCTCATTCCACATTCTAACTTTTAACACATTCCTAGAAGCTAAAGCCTTGCACTAAAGTGCATAGTTTTGACTAGCGTGACTAGGACAATAAAAACAAAAAGTAATACGTTTAAAACTTCTCCTCTTTTAGATACTTTTCTAAACTTTTAACTCTTTGTTCTGTGATAGAAGTTTTTTCACTGTTGTATAAAAGTGGGTACATGCTTCCAAAACATTGACGCTTGTCTTCATAGTTACAGCTAAAGACTAACGCTAATTCTGCATCACGAAACTTTATCCAAAGTCTTTGTGATATTTTGAGGTTTACGAGGTAAATTTTGTCATTTTTATTTCTGTGTCTGAGTGCTTTATAGACTTTATTAAGCGATTTATCTGCTTTTTGAAACTCTTCATAAGCACAGAAATTCATTTGCATTTGGCTTCCATCTTCTTTACATTCGATGTTATTTGCATAAATCATAGTCCCTAATAGTAGTGTGAGTAGTAGTATTTTCATTTGATTCCTTTGGGTACATTTTATCTGAATGTAAGTATAATGGTATTTATGTATACAAGGAGTCCTATGATTGAGACTAAAAATGAAGCCTATACCCTAGGATTATTATCCAAGTTGGTGTTTATTGATGCCCATGGTATTGAGATTGTTCCTACAGAAGTACACATAGAAAATATGTTGAAACTTTGTAAAAAAAGAAGCCGACCTTCTTATTATAAATTACGACATGCATCGGGTTTGAGTGAAGCCTATACTTTTAAAGGTATTAGTATGTATAGTGATGATGGTAAAAAAATGCGTCGTTTTGAATCGGGGTTCTCTAGCTAATTTTAACTCTCGATCCAAAATTCGCTATTATTATATAAAGGTATTTCATCAAAATATTATTTCAAAACTTTTATCAAGATTTTTCGTATTTGGAAATAGAACCGTTAGTAGAATACTTTTCTGTTTTTGGTGGCTTAGATACGGAGATAGAGATAGGATATTTTGATGATATACTCGCTGTAATGGACAGCCATTTTGTCCAATCATTTGCTCACTACGAAAGCCTTATACGTCCTTCTTACCTTTTGGAATCTCCTTACAAAGAACTTCTTTGTGCCATAGCTTCTGGAGATGGTAAATTTTATTCTGCACTGCGAAAAGCCAAACTTTCAGAAGTCGCAGGGGAACATATCATAGAAGAACTCATTGCCTTGAATATTCTCTCTCTTGAACACTCCAGAGAAGCCCCTTTACGCGTACACCCTAAACATAAACTCAAAAAATCACAACGAGCCTATAAAATCCAACACAAACTACGCTTCAATCAACCCTTTTTGCGTTTTTGGTTTGGATTTGTAGCTCCGTATAGCAAAGACTTAGCCCAGCATAAAGGCACTGCATTCCTACAGAACTTCTCCCAATACTCTCAACGCCTACGCTCTTTGGTCTTCGAGCAACTTTGTAACGCCCTACTCTTGAAACATCTCAACGATACACAGCACATCATTTCTAGTGGAAGCTACTGGAACATACACAGCGAATTTGATATTCTAGCCATCACAAGCAAGAAAAAAATCTTCCTAGGAGAGTGCAAATACAAAGACCGAAACGTCTGTAAAAATGAACTCAGCAAACTCAAACAAAAAGCCCAAGCATCCAACATCCCTGTGGATACTTATGTACTATTTTCTAAAAATGGGTTTTCTAAAGAGCTTCACGCCATGAAAGACAAGAATGTACTACTCTTTGATGTAGGGGATTTGAGGGGATTAATTTAAACGGTCATGAATGTCTTTACTGCACCTTTCTAATATTACGACGGTGCTTTTTGAAGGTGTCTGTGAAGTCGTGTACTCCGTCTTTGTTACGCATAAAATAGAGATATTTACTTGTCGCAGGGTGGATGGCTGATTGTATGGCGTGGACACTGACTGAGCCTATAGGAGATGAGGGTAAGCCTTTGTGCTTGTAGGTATTGAAGCTACTTTTATCTGTTTTGATACGGTGAGGGGTGACTTTGATATGTGAGTATTTACCATAATTGAGTGTACCGTCCATTTGTAAACGCATATTTTTTTTGAGACGGTTAAAGATGACTGAAGCGATGAGGGGCATTTCTTGATTGTTCGCTGCTTCTTTTTGGATGATAGAGGCGATGGTGAGTATCTTGTGCCATTGGCTTGTATTGTACTCTCCATAGGCTTTTTCTGCAAGTTTTTTGTATTTACGCTCTGAGCTTTCTAGTAAGAACTTGATGAGTTTTTCTTCATTCATCTTTTTGGGTACGAGATAAGTATCTGCTGAGATACCTGCTTCTGGGTACTTCGCATAAGTCTTATAGGCGTTTAAAAGTTTTGTCTTATTAATATCGACTTTCTTTGCCACAAGTCCCAAGAATATCTCGTTGGTCTCTCCAGGGATGAGAGTAATACGCAAGAGAGCAATTTTGGCTTTGGTCATAGTATATAAAAAGTCAATACGATTGAGGGCTTGTTTTTTACTCGCTACCTTGCCTTGCTTTATTTTACCCATTTGTCCTAGGATAAAACTGTCTATCACGCTGATGTTATATCCTCTTGTGTTCAGCTGTGCTATAATACTTTGACTCGTTGCCCCTTTAGGAATTGAAATACTTTTCAGTGAAGACACATCTGAATGTATAGGTGACAAAATATAGAAGGTAGCCGTGATGATAAAAGCCACTACAAAATTTTCTATCCATGCTATCCATGTACTTCTACGTAATATACTCATCTCTTTTTCCTTGCTCTTTGGACTCTTCTTTATTTGGATTACTATAGGTATCAAAATAGACGCTATTGATGTATCCCATTATCAGGTCAAGGGATTATACATAAAACTTGATAAAAAACTTACGTTAAAAGCAGATAAAATTACGATTCCAAAATCCAAATCCAATGCTTCAGTAGCTGGGATTGATACGGTATTAGAACGTATCAAGTATGTCCTTACCTTTTTTGACTATATTGACCTCAATGAAATTCATTTCAACAATAATGTCTTGGGTATTCATTATCATAATAATATTATACAAATAGAAAGTAAAGAATATTTGGTACGAGGTAATGTACATCGTAAAGGCAAGATACTCCAAGGAAATATCTTGATGCTCTATCTCAAGAAACGTCATATTACCCTCCATGGTACCTTTGCCTATCATTTAGACCAAGACCGTATAGAGACGCAAGGTACTATAGCATACAAGGGTCTTTCTGGTCAATTTTTTGCCAATAAGGTAGCTGATGATATATACCTGTCTTTTCAGAGCAAAGACTTTGAAGATATGAAATCTCTACTAGAAGGATTGCCTATGTCTTCTAAGCTCAAGTATTGGTTAGCAGAGGGTGTACAAGCCAAAAGCTATCGTATAGATAGCTTTACTGCCCAAGGTAAGATTCAAGACAAACGCTTTGTCTTAGATAAAAAAAGTATCCAAACCAAGATGCTCTTTTCTGATGTAGATATCCTATTCAAAAAAGAGCTAGCACCCTTAAAGGCATCTGTATTGTTATTGACCTATACAGAAGATGATGGCGTTTTATTTACGCTTACGAAACCTCGATATTTGGGTAAAAATCTTGATGGTAGTTCTGTCTCTATTTTAAATGTACAAGATAACAATAGCACCCTTCATGTCAATTTGAAGTTTGATACAAGGTTTGACAGTACCATACAAGACCTACTCAAAGCCTATAAAGTCAAACTGCCTATCTTGCAAAAGTCAGGCAGGGTCAAAGCCTCTGTGGATATAGCACTAGGCTTCAAAAAGAAACACTTTTCCTTGCAAACTCAAATAGAATTGGGCAAAGGGGAACTCTTGATACAAAAGCTTAGCCTCCCTATTGTATCAGGTACGCTCTACTACAAAGATAAAGAGGTGATACTTAAAGATATTGAGCTCAAACATCCTAGCTATGTAGGACAACTCAATGGGAAAGTTCAGCTCAAAAAGAAAGCCTTCACAGGGGTCTTTGATGCTCAATATATAAAACTAGGCTCAAAAGAAGCACCTTTTTTTTCATCTAAGTAATCAAAAAAATACCTTTTACCTTGAATTATGCTAAGCCCTTAAATCTCGTTCTTCCTACACTCAATATAAACCTAAAGTATAAAGCCAAAACAGCTACGCTTCATCTTGCCGATATTAGTACGATTAAACCTTATTTAGTCAATGATGCTCCTATTGAAGAAGGAGGGTCTGCTACTATTTTCACTCAAGATTTTAAAACCTATCGTTTTGAGGCTAGTATCAAACGCAGTGGCTGTTTTTTGTATATCAATAATAATGCCTGTGCCAAAGAAGTACGACTCCATGGTAAAGTAACACCGAACAATATAGACCTCTATGCCTTTGATAAACATCTCTATTACAACAAAGCCAAGTCGCGTATTACGCTTGATAATATACATATTGATTTGAAGAAGTTTTTTGAAGCTAAAACGCCTACACAAAAGACTACAAAAAAGACTGATACCACAAGAGAACACTCCCTTATAATCTTGGGGAAAAACAGTCATATTCGCTATGATGATTATAGTTTAATGATGGATAGTTATGATATAGAGGTCAAAAAGAATGGTGATATTCAAGCCATTGCTAGTTCAGATGGAGATATTATCAAATTTATGAAGCAAGGGGAGACTATACAGTTACAAGCTTTACGGATTAAAGATAAGGTATTACATCCTCTCATCAACTTTGATGGTCTGCAAAAAGGTCGATATTCTCTGAGTAAAAGTGGGAACCCTTCCTTACTTACCAAAGGTGAGATTATCATTGAAGGGGGTGTCATGCGAGACTTTACAGCCTACAACAATACCTTAGCATTCATCAATACCCTCCCTGCCCTAGCCACCTTACATACACCAGGATATTCTGATGAAGGATTCATCATTACGTCTGGACTCATACAATATAGAATGATACAACGAGACAAAATTATCTTTGATTCTATCTATATTGAGGGTCAATCTGCTACGATTGTAGGCAAAGGATTTTTAGACCTAGAAGCCAAAACGATTACTATGGAATTACAGATTAAAGTGGCTAGAGAATTGGGAAAAGCCTTAGGAAGTATCCCTCTTATTGGCTATATTCTCACAGGAGAAGAGCAAAGTATCACCGTAGGACTGACCCTAAAAGGCAGTCTCACCAAACCCAAAGTCACTATCTCAGCAGGTAAAGACTTACTGCATTACCCTCTAAATGTACTCAAACGTACCATCGAAATTCCTAAACAATTATTTCAATAAAAGGATACCCCATTATGAAAACTTTATCTATTGCCGTGACTATCATCATCAGTACGAGCTTAGTACAAGCAGGTTTTTCGTCTTTAGAAAAGATGGAACTAGAACTACAAGCCAAAAAGATACGACAAGAACTCAATATATCAAACCCTAGCCCCAAAGACAAAAGACTTGATGACATTAGACGTGAGCTTAAACTTGATATGGATACCTCTTCCAAAGCATCCCTTTTGGGACAAGATATTGCGACAAGTGTACAATCTCTAGTCAAAGATGAAGATGAAGCGTTTACACAGACACTCTCCTCTATGTTTACTAACGTCAGCCAAACACTAGGAATAGAAGAAAAAGAAGAAGAGGCATCCTCTGATATATTGTCGCTGTTAGGATTGAGACAAAAAACCAAGACCCCTAGTCTCAATATACCTGTATTTACGGATATTCACGATGCGAGTACCACACTCTATCAAGGGATGAAATACTCTGGACAATCTGCCCAACTGATGTCTGGAGCGATGTACAACAGCTCTAAGGTCTACAATACAATGTTTGAATTGTTTGATGATTCCCCTTTTAATATCTTTGAAGAAGAAGAATCTGATTCTATCTTTGATGTCTTTGACTAAAGCTTACTCATTGCGTAAGACTACCAAAGGGTCTGTCTGTGAGGCTTTTCTTGCAGGATAGAGTGCTGAGAGTACGATAATTAGACTCGTACCCAAAAGTATCAAACCAAAGTCACTCATCGTAAGGTCAACAGGAAGTTTGGCTGTACCATAGACATCTTCGGGTAGGGAAATAAAGTCAAAGGTACGCAGTACCCATATACCCAATCCCCCCAACAATGTACCCACAATAATGCCCATAGAACCAATAATTAATCCCAACCTAAAGAAAATAGCTTTGATTTCTCCTTTGGTCGCTCCTAAGGTACGCATCAGGGCTATTTCTTTTCTTCTGCTCATGACTGTCATCAGTAACGAAGAGATGATATTGAGTGAAGCGACTAAGATAATGAGTAACAAAACCATAAAAAGTGCCTTTTTCTCCATTTCCATAGCAGCAAAAAAGCTACCATTTTGTTGCCACCATCCTTCAATAACGACCATCTCGGGAAGTACTGCTTTTAGGGCTTCAATATCATCCATGGGATGTTCTGCGTAAATATGTACCCCATCATAACTCCCCTGCTTACGGTGTAATAACTTTTCAAACGCTTCTAACGAGGTGTACATAATGGCTTTGTCATACGCTTTGAGTCCTGATTTGAAAATCCCTTCTACCTTAAAACGCTTTTGCAAAGGCATCGTACCAAAGCCTATGGCTTGTTGTTCCGAAAAATAGAGAGTGATTTTACTCCCTATACGTGCATTCATTTCAAAAGAAAGCCCTTCTCCCATCACCACAGTAAAAGGACTTTTTTGTGTATCATAGGCTTTGGCAAAGACTTCATTGATAGCTTGTTCTTTGTCTGCATCTACCCCATAAAGTAATGAGCCTTGTACCACTCCATCATTTTTGCTAATGACTTGTGTCGTATAATAAGGGCTAAAGCGTAAATGAGGAAATTTGACAGAGAGTTTGGCTATGAGTGTATCCGTCACACCATCCTCACTCAAAGATAAAATAGTCAGAGGGTAATTCATCACAAAGAGTTTTTTGGAAAGCTCTTTTTGTGTGCCATTCATAATACCCATAGCAAGCATCAGTACCATCACCCCTGTCGCAATACCCAAAAATGCCAAAATCGCAGAGATAAAGATAAAAGGATTTTCTTTATCATATCGGAGGTAATGCTTGATGATATGGCGTATAAACTGCTTGTTAGGTATAGCGTCGCTAGGGTGCATTATGCCAATAAACCTTTTTTGGGTCCACTTTGTCCATGACAGTTTTTATATTTTTTACCCGAACCACAAGGACAAGCTTCATTTCTTTTGGGCTTTTTATTGCCTGTTTTGGGTTTGTTTTTGAACTCTGCTACTTCATCTGTACTCAAAGTCATATCATCAGACCCTGCTTCTAACCCTTCTCTCATCTGTTCTACGGCTCTCTCTTCTTCTTCGGGTGAAGTGAAGTTCAATTGTACAAGATGCAAGGTTTTGACTGCTTCTAGCTTGATACGATACACCAAATCCATAAAGAGTTTATACGAATCTTGCTTGTATTCAGTCAAAGGGTCTTTTTGGTTATAGCCTCTTAGACCAATACCCGTTTTTAGTACATCCATCTCATAAAGGTGGTCTCGCCATTGAGGGTCAAGGACCTGCAAATACAAGATACGTTCTATCTCTTGACGTTGTAGAGTATCTACTTCTGCCATCTTCTCTTCATAGGCTTTTTCCATCATCACATAGATAAAGGTATTCATCTCTTCTACTTCTTTATCTTCAAATACTGATACTTCAATTTTGATACGAAGTTGTTCTTCTATAAGCGCAGTAAGTTTACTCAAGTTGAAGTCTTCTTTAGGCATCCCTTCTACAATCTCAGCTTTATCTATCAAGTAACCGACATACTCTTCACGGTTCTCTTTTATCTTTTGGCTAATATCAAAATGGATGTCTAACAATTGATTTCTAAAGGCATAAATCGCTTTACGTTGATGGTTGGCTACATCATCATACTCCAACACATGCTTACGCGATTCATAATGTTGCGTTTCTACTTTCTTTTGGGCTTTTTCTACCGAACGTGTCACGATTTTAGAATCAATATACTCACCATCTTCTACACCCAAACGGTTCATAATATTTCTAATCTTTTCTCCCCCAAAAATACGAAGAAGGTTGTCATCAAGGCTAAGGAAAAATTGCGTCTCTCCTGCATCTCCTTGACGACCTGAACGACCACGCAATTGGTTATCAATACGACGACTCTCATGCCTTTCTGTACCAAAAATCATCAATCCACCAAGGCTTCTGACCTCATCATCTATCTTGATATCTACACCACGTCCAGCCATATTCGTAGCCACCGTCACTGCACCTTTTTTCCCTGCGTTCATAATGATTTGTGCTTCTTGTGCATGGTTTTTGGCATTGAGCATATTGTGTGGGATTTTCTCTTTTTTGAGTCTTGCATCAATCATTTCAGATTTTTCAATAGACGCTGTTCCTATCAACACAGGTTGCCCTTTGGCATGAAGTGCTTTAATCTTCGCTACCACTGCATCGAGTTTTTCACGTTCTGTATTATAGATAAGGTCATTTTTGTCTTCTCTTCTAATGGGTAGATTTGTAGGGATAGAAATGACATTGAGACTATAAATCTGTGAAAATTCCGTCGCTTCTGTTTGGGCTGTTCCTGTCATACCTGAGAGCTTAGTATAGAGCCTAAAGAAGTTTTGATAGGTAATCTCTGCTAGGGTTTGAGATTCTTCTTGTATCTTCACGCCTTCTTTGGCTTCGAGTGCTTGGTGTAATCCTTCTGAATATCTACGTCCCTCAGAGAGTCGCCCTGTAAATTCATCCACAATAAGGATTTCATCATTTTGTACCACATAATCAACATCTATTTCAAAAATATTATGTGCTTTGAGGGCTTGGTCAAGATGATGAGAAAGCGAAGCATTTTCCAAACTATAGAGATTTTCTACTTCAAAAAGGTCTTGGGCTTTTTGAAGTCCATCTTCTGTCATAATGAGGCTTTTATTTTTCTCATCAATAATAAAGTCTCCTGTTGTCTCCTCATCTTCTCCTGCTCTAGTCTTGAGCTTTTCCCCTGCTATCATCTGCTTGGCTATGGTATCAGCTTGTAAGTAATGATTTTCATCACGTTGCGTAGGACCTGAGATAATCAAAGGCGTTCGTGCTTCATCAATCAAAATAGAATCGACTTCATCGATAATCGCGTAATGGTGTGTGCGTTGTGCCTTCTCTTCTGCGCGTACTTTCATATTGTCTCGAAGATAATCAAAACCATATTCATTGTTCGTACCATAAGTAATATCCGCCTCATATTGGGCTTTTCTTCCCATATCATCATGGATACTCGCTGTCAAACACCCTACACTATAGCCCAAAAATTCATAAATAGGACGCATTTCATCTGAATCCCTACCAGCTAAATAATCATTGACGGTTACAATATGTACACCTTTTTTCTCCATTGCATTGAGTACCACTGCCAAAGTAGCCACAAGGGTTTTACCCTCTCCTGTCTTCATCTCTGCAATATTGCCATCGTGAAGTACCATGCCTCCAACCATTTGAACATCATAATGTCTCAAGCCTACCGTACGCTTGGAGACCTCTCTTGTAATAGCAAAAGAGTCATTCAACACCTCTTCCAGACTCTTGTCTGTGTCTATTACTGATGTACGCAACACATCAAAGGAAGCTTTGAGGGCTGTATCATCCATCACTTCATATTGTGCTTCGAGAGCATTAATCTTAGTGACTCTTTTAAGATAGTTTTTAACAATTTTATCATTTTGTGTACCGAAAAGTTTAAGGATGCTTTTTATCATTTCATATTAACCTAGTATTATAATTGATATGATTTTACCCAAATTGTGCTATTATCAAGTTTATTTAGGTATATTTATATCCTTATAACTCCCAAGGAAAACCATGAAGTTTCTACTATTATTTGTATTTTTATCTACCTTGCTGTTTTCGACTATTATCCTACCCCCAAGTTTTCGTGCCAACTTTAGCCAAAAAATCACCAACACAAAACAAAAAGTCTTACAATATAGTGGTAAAGTCTCTTTCTCCAACACTTCGCACTTCAAGTGGCAATACCTCAAACCTACCCAAAAAGAAGTCTGTACCGATGGCTTGGAACTCCTCGTGGTTGACCATGACTTAGAACAAGTCTCTGTCTATTATATGGGTGCTAGTCTAGATATATCTACAATACTCAGCCAAGCCAAACACCATAAAGACAATATCTATGTCACCTTGTATCAAAAGAAAAACTATACTATCAAACTAGACAAAAAACAACACTTACACAGTATTGCCTATTTTGATGATTTGGACAATCATGTGCAAATCCTTTTTAGCCAAATGAAATATCAGCAAAAACATTATCCTCTCTCTAGCATGAAATGTGTCTATCCTATCACCTATGATATGATAAAGTAAGAGGATATACCCTTGCAAGGATTTATCCAAGAATTACTACAAAAAATCGAAGATGATTCTATGCTCATGCTGTTGAGTATCATCTCTGTCGTGGTCATTTTGGTGATTTTACTCATCTTCGTAGTCTCTACTATGCGTGTAAGGATTTATAAAGACCGATGGTGGAATGTCAAAGTAGAAAATCAACATAAAACGACTTATATCACTACCTTAGAACAAGCATTACAAAGCTACAAAATCAAAGATGCCCGTAATATCCAAGAACTCTCACACTATGAAGAAAACAAAAAAACCTTACAGAAAAATAGAGAAAACTTTGCGACTTTGCAAGAAGATTATTATCAACTCTCCAACACACTCTCTGTTGTCAAAGTCCAACTAGCCAATGAAACACAAGTATATCAGACCCTCCAAAAAGGGCATCAAACCCTCCTTGTACGTTTTGACAGTACCGTAGAAGAAAATATGACACACCGTACCAATAATGCACGGCTAGTAAGTAAGCTCGAAGCAGAAGAACGGAAAGCCAAACGATGATATTTCAAGGTTTTCCCAAAGAAGGTTTGGCATTTTTAGATGCCATCATCCTCAACAATTCCAAAGAGTGGCTTAATGCGAATAAAGAAGAGTATGAGCAATACATTCTAGCCCCCAATAGAGCCTATGTAGCTGAGATGGGTGAGCATTTACAAATATTAGTACCCCATATTCATGCCATACCCAAAATCAATAAATCACTCTTTAGAATCTACAGAGATGCACGTTTTCATTTAGCAGACCCCATTAAAGAGCGTATTGGTATTATCTTTTGGCAAGGTCACAGCCACCGAATGCAAAGCAGTTCCTTTTATATGCATTATGCCCCACATGAAATATTTGTAGCCACAGGCATACGCAACTTCAAGCCCCCCATGTTGGCTGTCTATAGAGAATATATTCAAAACACACAAAGAAGAACCCAACTCCATCACATCGTAGAAACCCTCAAAGCCAAAGGCTATAGCTTACCCCAACCCGACTACAAACGTTACCCAAGAGGATTTGACAAAGACGATGCTCATGTCTATTTGTCTTTGTTTCGTTCGATGTATATGTACACAACATTTAAACCCAACAAAGCCTTTCATTCTTCCAAAATTATCTATAAAAATTTTGAAATCTATCAAGATATGCTACCCTTGCAAGAATGGGTATATCAATTGACTTTGTATTCAAGTAGTTCAAAATAATCTCCACCTTTACTGCCATTGGGATACGTATCTAGTACTGCCTTATCTTTCACTTTTTCCAAAATAGGAATATGCAAAGAACAATGGATATATGCTTCTTCTACTTCAACTAATACATACGCCATTTTTTTGAATTGGGTGCTTGTATCTTGTACCTTTTCATACACACCCTCAAATTTATCAAGCGAAGACTTGAGTATATCTTTGGTCAATATCTTGGCTTTTCCATTGACATGTAATCCTACTTTTGTTTCAAAAAAATCCAAAAACATCAACCCTATCTGAGGATTTTCAGAGATATTTCCAAGACTTGCCATCACGCCATTGCCTAGATATTCAGGATAGAGTAAATGTTTATCATCAAGGACATACACAAACCCTTTCTCCCCTGCACGAAAAGAAGAATCACACTCTCCTTTGGCATCAGAAGTAGCAATAAACATCATCTCTTGATTATCAATAAAGCTTTGCATCAATGGCGCTAAATACGTCAACATCTGTTTATTATAAAAGTCTAATGCTTTTTCTCTTGTAGAAAATGCTTCTTGAAGCTTCTTCTCACCGTTAGAACCAAGGGGTAATTCCATAATATTCTCCTATATGTATATTAAATTATAGCATGAAAAAAATCATAAGACTCTTACACTGTATATCAAGTGACTTGCTATTAGAGTACTTCGATATAAGCCTCTTCTACTTCGACTAAAATATAGCTCATTTTTTTGAAATGAGTAGTACTATTTTCTAACCTTTCATAGACTGTATCAAAATGCTCAAGCGAAGACTTGAGTATATCTTTGGTCAACATCTTGGCTTTTCCATTGATATGTAATTTCACCTTTGTTTCCATAAAATCCAAAAACATCAATCCTACATGAGGATTTTGAGAAATGTTTCCCAAACTAACCGTCATCCCCTTACCTAAATATTCAGGATAAAGTATATGCGTATCATCAAGGACATAGACAAACCCTTTTTCCCCTGCACGAAAAGAAGAATCACACTCTCCATTGGCATCGGAGGTGGCAATAAACATTAGCTCTTGATTATAGATAAACCTTTGCATCAATGGTGCTAAATACGTCAACATCTGTTTATGGTAAAATTCTAATGCTTTTTCTCTCGAATAAAGTGGTGATGTCATAGTATTCTCCTGTATCAATTAAGACACTAAGCATAACTAAAAAATATGATAAAGATGTCAAGCGTTGTGCATCAAAATAACCATATTCTTATCATTATCTACTAGATATTTACAGCCATAAGTCTTGGCTAAGACTTGAAAAGTTTTTGCTCTAAAAAAGACGATATGTGTGGGGTCTTGGTGGTAGTACCACTTTTTGAACTCTTCTCTATCATTGGGATGGAATTGGGTTTGTATGGCTAGATATCCTTGGGGGTTGAGTCTAAGGAGTAAGTCTTCAAAGACTTCACGAGGTTGATGTAAATGCTCGAAGACTTCAGTTGAGACAATCAAATCATATTTTTTACCCTCTTTGAGTGTATGAGGATGATAAATAGGGTCATAATAGTCACAGCTTATCCCCTCTTTTTGGAGTAAAGAAGCCAAGAGAGTGCTTCGTCCACAGCCAAAATCTAAAGCATTCTTTGGCTTGTCTATAGAAGGCAAGAGAAAATCTAAAAAAACGTTGAAAATAAGCGATATATCCTTCGTCATCTTCATTGTTGGTATGGTGGTTGTAGCGTTCTTTTTGCCCTGTGAAGTCTTGGTAATAGCTCGGTGATTTGAAGATATATTCGCAAGATATACAATGATAATAGACTATGGCTGTTTTAGAATCACGAAAGGTCTTGACCAAAGCATCACAAATATGACACTTACAAGGCGAAGAGTCTATGGGCATTTTGGGTACTTAGTCTTTCTATTTCTTCTACAGCGACATCAGAAAGCACTGCCATTTTCTCTGCTACGATTTTGGTATAGCTAGGCTCGTTACGTTTGCCTCGATGGGG
Organism: Sulfurovum sp.; assembly: GCA_030949325.1. Lineage (GTDB taxonomy): Bacteria > Campylobacterota > Campylobacteria > Campylobacterales > Sulfurovaceae > Sulfurovum. The sequence continues at coordinate 8,430 of JAUZSQ010000080.1, read as the reverse complement.
GTGAGGCGTAAGATAGGGAGCATCGGTTTCTATAAGCAATTTGTCTTTGGGAATCTTGGGATAGACGTTAATGAGTTTTTTGGCATTTTTGAAAGTAAGCACCCCTCCTATACCAAAGTAGAAATTCTTTTTCGCTAGTTTGAGTAAGGATTCATCGGCATTATAACAATGTAATACCCCTCCTTGTTCTCCTGCGTATTCATCTAATAACGCCAAACAATCTTGACTTGACTCACGCACATGGACGATAAGAGGTTTTTTTACCGATTTTGCCCATAAGATTTGGTCGATAAAGACCTTTTTTTGTAAGGCTTTTTCTTCTAATATTTCTGCTTCAGTCTCAGGTAGGCGAAAATAATCTAATCCACACTCTCCAATCGCTACACATTTGGGATGGGTCACAAAAGGTTCTAAATAGGCTTTGTCATACTTTTGGGCATCATAAGGATGTACCCCTACAGAAAAATACAAATGTTCATACTGTTCGCACAAAGCAATAGCCCTTGGCAAAGTACTAGGGTCAGCTGCAGGAATAATACATTTTTCGACCCCTTGGGCTTTGGCATTGGCTAGTACTTCGTCTATATCATCTTGATATCGTGCATCATCCAAGTGACAATGTGTGTCTATTATCATAAATATTGACCTCATTTTTAGGGTATTATAACCAAATTAGCCCTCAATCACATCTAAAATAGATTATAAAAATGCTATAGTAAAAGTATACATATTTGATTAAAGGTAATATTATGGTCGCCGTACTCGTTATTATAGTCTTTATCCTCATTGTGCTTTCAGTGATATCGTATGAAGTACATAGTAAAAAAACAGTATGAAGCACAACGTAATGAAAAGAATGAAAAGCGTAAAGAAAAGTACCGAAAAGAAAATGAAGATAAAATAGTAGAAGAAAAACCCATAGAAGTCGAAGAGAGTATTAATCTGCCTCTATGTACCTATTCGAAGTTTAACCATAGTAGGCTTTTGGAGATGGGATTAGATGAGGAAGAAGCAGAAAACTTTGTCAAAGAACTCATACCTCAACTAGAAAAACAGATTCCTGATATTGAGGCTGTATCCAAATCTGCCAATTATGTTCAACTCAGAAAATTGATACATGCCAATAAAGGGGCTTCTAACAATTTAGGGACAGGTGGTATTTCTGATTTACTCAACGAATATGATGACTACCTCCGAAGTCTAGAAGAAATGGAACCCGAAATTATTGATGCCTATACCCAATACTTTGTCCACTATACCAAAGAACTCAAGCAACACTATACCTAAGAACGTAACTTCTTAGCAAATTCTATGGCTTCGCTCGTAGGGTTTTCTCCTGCAATAATACGCGCAATCTCTGCAATCCTTCCTGCTTCATCCAAAATAGTCACTTGACTCGTTTGTCCTTCCTTCGTTACAACAAGATGCTGTTGTGCTTTGGCTGAGAGATGTGGCTGATGAGAAATAGCAAAGACTTGATAGACCGAAGAAAGTTTTTGTACCATCTGTGCAATGGCAATAGATTCATCACCACTGACATTGGCATCAATCTCATCGAGTATCAATACCCCTTGCCTACTTTGCTTTCCTACTAACGTCGTTGCCATTAGTGCCAAACGTACACGGTTAAATTCCCCTCCACTTAGCGTATGGCTTTGAGAATTTCCTAAGAGTACACTAAGGGTATCTATCCCACTAGGAGTCAACGGTGCTAGTAAGAAATCAAAAGTCAATGCTGAGAGTTTAAGACTCGTTAAATAAGGAGATAAAGCACTTTCTAGCCTCTTGGATTCTTTTTGTCTACTTTGTGACATTTTTCTTGCGAGTATCATCAATTCAGTCTCTTCCAATGTCAAAAATGCTTCTAGGCTACTTTTGTCTTGGCTTATATTTGCGTAACCCAATAATTCTTTCTCTTTTAATGCCTTGTATTCTAAGGCTTGTGCAATAGAACCATAACGGGTCTTTAGAGTACTTAAGGCACTTAATCTATCTAATACTTCTTCTATATCTACCCCATCAAGTTCATCTGCCAAACTCTCAGTCTCTTCAAAATCTGCACGTAATTGGTTCATCATCTCTACAAACATAGTCCCATCTTTGTCAAGTAAACGATAGACTTCTTCTACATGAGTCTCCAAGGTAAATATTTCAGTAGCACTAGAGAGTGCATCTTTAATCTTGTCCATGCGTGAAAGATGTTGTTTAACTTGTAAAAGTGATGCTTCTTCATCTATTTTGGGGTCAATAGAAGCAATTTTTTCTACTTCATACCTAGCATACTCTATGAGTTCTAGCAGTTTAGATTCATCTTCTTTAATCTTCTTAAGTGCCAAAGACCTTTCTCTAAATTGTGCATAACGTGCTGTATATTCTTTGTACAACTTTTTAAATACTTTATCTTTAGATACAAGTTGTTTGTCTAAGATATTTAGCAAAGATTCAGAATCAAAGCCTCCTTTGTCTCGTACAGATAAATATTGTACATAAGGTGAAAATATATTTTTGAGTACCTTTTTAGAAGTCGTTTGCCCATCAAGTAGGTAGCGTAGCTTCTCTTTCTTCAATGTTTTAATCAGTATCTCATCTTCAAAGATATACGATGCATCCTTCAAGCTAGAAGGTTTATCTAGCCGTATTTCACATAGAGTAGCCACTCCTTGTGTACTGTGACCAAAACTTGCCAATATCGCAGACATCAAGACAGACTTTCCTGCACCTGAAGGTCCTGTTAAGACCACCAATCCTTGTTCAAAATCTAAAGTCACTTCTGTGAAAGTGACTAAATTGCGTAGATATAATGATTCAATCAATGTGCATCTCCCCATGATAGTTTATCTCGTAATACGGCAAAGTAATTACGCTCTTTTCTATGCAAAAGCTTTGCCCCTCTTTTGGCACCCATAATGACCAATATATCATCTGAAGTCATCTCATAGTTGTCTTGCCCATCTATCACAGCAATAATACGCTCTTCAGGAGAAGACAGTTCAATGGTAAAATCAGCAGGAACAACCAACGGTCTTTGGGTCAAAGAATGTGCCAAAATAGGAGTCATAATCAAAGCTTGGGTCAGAGGATACATCACAGGGCCACCCGAAGCTAGATTATACGCAGTAGAACCTGTCGGCGTAGCGATAATCAAACCATCGCCCCTATAAGTATTGAAACGTACACCATCAATAGAGGCATAAATTGTAGCCATCTTAGAGACCACTGGACGTGTAAGAACCACATCATTAAAGGCAAAGAAAGACTCTTTTTTGCCCCCTTTTCTCTGTACATATCCCTCAATCATCATACGCTCATCAATACGATATTCTTTGGAAATGAGTTGTTCCAAAAAGACTTCCACATCATCAATCGTCACATCAGCCAAAAATCCTAAATTCCCTGCATTAATCCCTACAACGGGCTTGTCATAACCATGAGAACGACGCACCAGAGACAGAAGCGTTCCATCGCCTCCCAAAGACACCAAGAAATCAGCGTCTTCACACATCTGCTCAAAGTCTATGCCTTCGACATCAATCAATTCAGCAGAACGTTTTGCCAAAAGTACCTTAATACCCTTAGACTCAAACTGTGCTTTGATACGCTCATACAAGATTCCAATATCGGGGTCATTGGGCTTTAATATAAACCCTGCTGTATTCATTTCTAGCGATGCGTGATTACTCATTATCTCTTCCTCATTTTATCCTACAAAAACTGTACCTAATCTTTAGGGTATCATAATATTGCTTGGTTTGAGTCAAAGCCCGACTAAAGTACATTTGGCTATAATCTCCACATTATATATAACATGAGGACATAACGTGAGAACACACTATTGTGCAGAAATTAACGAACAACATATTGGTGAGAGCGTCACTGTAGCAGGATGGGTTTCTAGCCGTAGAGACCATGGTGGACTAATCTTCATCGACCTTAGAGACAAAGACCAAGTCATACAACTCGTCTGTGACCCAGCAGACAATGTAGAGGTACACAACATTGCCTCCGAAGTTAGAGACCAGTTTGTCATCGTAGCTAAAGGCAAGATGAGAGCCAGAGGAGAAGGACTAGAAAATCCTAAACTCAAAACGGGTAAAGTAGAAATGGTGGTTGATACCCTAATCATTGAAAACCGTTCAAAACCTATGCCTTTTGAACTCAATGATGCCAAAGTAAACGAAGAAATTAAACTCAAATATCGTTATCTTGAACTCAGAACGCAAAAAGCCTATGATATCTTTAAGCTTCGTTCCAAAGCCACGATTGCCACGCGTAATGCCTTGGATGCATTGCACTTTTTAGAAGTCGAAACACCTATTATTACCAAATCTACACCTGAAGGAGCTAGAGATTACCTTGTGCCGTCTCGTGTACATGGGGGAGAGTTTTATGCCCTTCCACAATCACCACAGCTGTTTAAACAACTACTTATGGTCGGTGGATTTGATAGATATTTTCAGATTGCCAAATGTTTTAGAGATGAAGACCTTAGAGCTGATAGACAACCAGAATTTACACAAATAGATGTAGAGATGAGTTTTTGTGACCAAGAAGATGTCATTGGGGTAGCTGAAAACCTTATACATAATATCTTTAGCAGATGTGACTTTGATATTCCTAGTAAATTTAACCGTATGACCTATGCTGATGCGATGGAAAACTATGGTTCAGACAAGCCTGATATGCGTTATGACCTCAAAATGGTGGATGTGATTGATATTTTTGCACGTTGTGACAATGAGATATTCTCAGGCATTGCCAAAGACCCCAAAGCCAACCGTATCAAAGCCCTCAAAGTACCCAAAGGTGATGAGATTTTCTCCAAAAGAGAGATGAAAAAGTTTGAAGAATATGTACGCAAATTTGGAGCATCAGGTCTAGGCTATTTCCAAATGAAAGAAGACGGACTCAAAGGTCCTTTGGCTAAATTCTTTACAGAAGAAGACATTCAAGCTATTATAGAAAGATGTGATTTGAGAGTCGGAGACGCTGTATTCTTTGGAGCAGGAAAGAAAAAACTTGTACTTGATTATATGGGAAGATTTAGAATTTTCTTAGCAGAACACGAAAAATTAGACCTCATAGACAAAACCAAATTTGAATTCCTATGGGTCATGGACTTCCCTATGTTTGAAGTAGAAGACGGTAAAACCAAAGCCATGCACCATGCCTTTACTATGCCCGTTACCGATGAAAATGGAAAAATCGTTTATGATGATATAGAAGACCTCAAATCTATCGCCTATGACATCGTACTCAATGGTACAGAACTCGGTGGTGGCTCCATTCGTATCCACAAAGAAGAGCTACAAAAAGAAATCTTTGCATTGATGGGTATCTCTGAAATTGAAGCCCAAGAGAAATTTGGTTTCTTACTCGAAGCCTTCCAATTTGGTGCGCCTCCACATGGTGGATTTGCTCTAGGACTAGACAGACTCATCATGCTTATGACGCATTCATCTTCTATTAGAGAAGTGATTGCCTTTCCTAAGACCCAAAAAGCCCAATGTCTTCTCACCCAAGCCCCTAGCCCCGTAGAAGAAGAACAGCTCAGAGATTTGAGCCTAAGACTTAGACAAGCCCCAAAAGCATAAAGGAAAACTATGAAAAAACTATTTTTAATCATCGGAGCCCCAGGTTCTGGTAAAACAACAGATGCAAGTATCATCGCCCAAAACAACGAAAATATCGTACATTATTCTACAGGCGATATGCTTAGAGAAGAAGTAGGAAGTGGCTCTAAGCTAGGTCAAGAAATTGAGTCTTATATTTCTAAAGGTGCATTGGTGCCACTAGAAATCATCGTAAATACCATCGTATCAGCCATCAATAACGCCCCTGTAGATATAGTCCTCATAGACGGCTACCCAAGAAGCGTAGAACAAATGAATGCTTTTGATGCCCTCGTAGCCAAAGAAGACAACATAGACCTACTTTCAGTCATCGAAGTAAGAGTCAGCCAAGACGTAGCCAAAGACAGAATCTTGGGACGAGCAGCCGATGCCAAAGCAGGAGAAGAAAGAAGCGACGACAGCATCGAAGTCTTTTGGGACAGAATGAAAATATACACAGACCCATTAAAGCCAAATCCAAGCCTTTTATAGGGATAAAAACCTTTTGAAAGTCATTTCTGGTGAAAGAGCCTTGGAAGTAGTCGTTGAAGATATGCAAGGGTTTGTGAAGTCTAGGATTTAGGTTATTGAAATCTCCATAATGACAGACCTATGTGTCTGCCATTTCTTGCAACTAAATATAATTATACTATCTTTTAAAATACTATAACTATTTAGATATAATTCTTTAAAAGGAAACTATATGAGAGAGAATTTAGTTCATGATTTAATTATTCAAAATCGAGATATTCAATATGGTATAAATAGTCTTTTATCAATATCTAACAATACAAATTATATTCATGAAGATACTTATATCAATGGGATTACTGCTGATTTTACACTTCTTGAAGATAATAAGATTAGAGCAATCATTGAATGTAAGGCAGGAGATATAAACGTTACTGACTATGTTAGAGGTATTGGACAATCACTTCAATATGAATATTTTCATGAGGAAAGAATATCTCCAAAAGGGTTTGAATACCATCAAAACTTTAATTCTATCTTATTATTTCCTTCCTCTGTTGTACGAGAAAATAACTTTAATATTGGTAACTTTAAATATCCTTTAAGTACCTTACTTTTTGAAATTAATGATACCAATAGTATTATCCGTCATATTCAACAAAAAGAACTAGATAAATTAAAACAAGCATCTCTTAGTGGTTTAGTAACCCTATCACAATACTATTTTAGAGACACTAGAATTTATGAAGCTTATATTCTTTTAAGACATTTAGCATATATGTCATTTAAAGGAGTTTCTAGGATAAATAGAACTCAACTAGAAAATGATTTTCTTAGAAAAATTGGTACTCCAAATAATAAAAATTGGAGAAACGCTTTTATTACTCTTTCATCATTAGGTTTAATTACCAGTCAAAATATACCTTCTCCTTTTGGAATTACTCTAGCACACATAACTTTTGAAGCATTTGCATCAAAAATCATGTTTTCCTATATGCAACCTTATGTCAAAGAACTTTATGAAGTATTTAATCATCAAAATACCATTCCGATAAATAATCAAGAAATAAAAGATACTATTTATCAAAAATATAATAATAGAGATGTCTTATTTTTAACAGAATCAGATGGAAGATATATCTCTAGTTGGCTTAATATTTTAAGAGATGATTTTGGATGTATAGAGTTTCAAGCTAGAAATAGTAACAGAACTATTATATATAACCCACTTGAATTAAATGAATTATCCCTACAACAATATATCAAAAAACATAGTAAAGCCTATGAATATATAGAAAAGTATAATACTTTACTAAGGAGTTTATAATGTCATATACTATTTTTGAAACATTTGTTGGAGCAGGAGGAGCTCATATTGGTTTTTGTGAAAATGAATTTATCTCAAAATATGTCAATGATATAGAACCTACTTGTCTGCAAACTTTAATCTATAATAATCCAAGTATAAAAGAAAGTGCCTATATAGATAATCGTTCTATTTTAGATATTGATAAAAAAGAAATATTAAATAAAACAAATATGAAAAAAGGTGAATTAGATGTTTTTTTTGGAGGAATTGTTTGTAAAGGTTTTTCATTAGCAGGAGAAAGGTCTCCAAATGATGAGAGAAATTATTTTTATCATAAACAGATAGAATTAGTAGAAGAGGTACAACCTAAAATTTCTTTAATTGAAAATGTTCCAGGTATTGTGAATGCAAAAGTATTATCTCAAGATACACCAGAAGAAATAAAAGAAACGGTTAAGACATTATGGAAAGAATTAGAAAACTTTAAAGGACTCAAAGCAAAACTTAGAAAAGAAAATAATATTACCAATGAAATTGAAGAAAAAGGTCAAAACTTAAGAAAGAAAAAAGAGACTATATTAAAAGAACTTCAAGAAAAAGGGTATTTAGTTTCTGTTTTAGATGATATTTATGCACTGTATCAAAATATAGGCTATAAAGTATCTCATAAAGTATTAAATTCTGCATGGTATGGAGCAAGTACAAAAAGAGAGAGAATTATTATTGTGGCGATTAGAGGAGATATTCAAATGGATTTTAATTTTCCTCAACCTCTCTATATGGATAGTTCTTTAAAGAAAAAATCTGATAAAAGTCTTTTAAATAAAGAGTTTAAAAAACCAAGAACAGTCAATGATGCATTGGCTTTAATTGATTATGATAATATAGATGATATAGATAATAAACCGATGAATCATGCTCCTAAAACCATAGAAAGATTTAAATATATTCCTGAGGGAGAGAGTATTGCTAAACATATAGAAAATTTACCAAACCACTTAAAAATTAGTAAATTTTATTCTAGGGGAAGCACGATGAGAC
>JAUZSQ010000079.1 GCA_030949325.1 Sulfurovum sp. | reverse complement strand
TCATGGAGATAAGCCAAGCCCAACACTTGTACCTGGACATAGTAATTTTCCTGTTCATCCTAAAGAACATCGTTCAATTTCTGTGAGAGAAGCAGGAGTAATTACAGGCTTTCCTTTAGATTATAAATTTTTTGGAAGCCATAGTAAACGATGTGAACATGTTGGAAATGCTGTACCTCCACAACTAGCAAGTGCTTTAGCTAAATCCTGTATTGAGGTTTTAGAAAAAATAATTTGATTTATTATCTATTACTAATCCTTTTCATTTCCCTACGATACTAAAAGGTTGATATAAAAAACCTGTACATAATATCAGCTATGAAAAGTCATTTCTTCTAAGAGCCTTGGAAGTAGTCGTTGAAGATATGCAAGGGTTTGTGAAGTCTAGGATTTAATCCTAGGCTCCTCTTCACATAATATAGCTCTAAAGAAATGCCAAAAATATCTAATATTTTCTAATATTTAATCTTAATGAATATAAAACAATGATATTCTATACGAAATAGACATGGAACGTGTATCACGTTACTATTAGTTAAAAGGACTAAAAATGAGAAAAGTAATAAGAATGGCACTGTTAAGTACAGTGATTGGCACTTCACTTTATGCAAGTAATTATGATAGTGAAACCAAAAGTTTTATTGGTCTAGAGGTTGGATATTCGGCTATAGATGGACAAAAATTTGGTCTTATTTCTCAAGATACTTCTTTTTACGAAGGTTCAGGTGTCGATTATGGATTACATATTGGGGCACAAAATAATGAATGGAGAGCGACTTTAGCCTTTAACTATTATGATAACAATGATGAGGCGGATGACCAAAACCTAGAAAAAGGTCAAGCGATGGTAGATTATTTCTTTATTTCTGACCCTGATGCAACAATAAGACCGTATATCGGTGCAAGTATTGGCTATGCCAATTATGAAAGTACTTTTGTTGATCAATCTGGATTGATTTATGGTGGACAAGCAGGGGTAGTGATTCAAAGTGGTGATGTATTAGATATTGACCTTGCTTATAGATATTCATTGGGGCAAGTAGAAGCACTTAATAGTGTAAGTAGTGTTACACTTGGCGTAAACTATATTTACTAAAAGGAAATTATTATGAAACAAAAGACTCTTTCTCATCTATTACTTACCTTAGGCACTTTATCTTTGATGGTAGGGTGTGGTACGGATAATAAGAAAAATGCGAATGACAGACCTGCCTCCTCAATAGGTATCTCCCATTCTATCACTTGTTATGAAGACCCTACCCAAAAAGTCATTGATATACTTGTCGCTAACTGTTATGTGCATTCAGTCGATGGAGACTCTAACCCTATCTCAGGGTTAACATTTGATGTCTCTGTCATTACGAATGTCAAAGAATTTTCTGAGGCTACAGGCACGATACAAACGACTAGCCCTATCACCTTTGCTGATATACAAACTTATTTTCCTGATAGCGATGTCAAAGCCACGGATAATCTAATTATCCTGCCTACTTCAGAGACTACAGATGTAGCCTATCTAGGGAATTGGGAAATAGTAGAAGTAGGAAGCGAATTAACCCTCGCCGAAAATGCTTCAAACCTTGTCACTACAGAGAAGCTAAGCTATGTGATAGGGAATGAAACCGTTAGTGATTTTGGTAGTAGTGCTTCTGTACATATTGAATATCCTGAAAGTAATATACAGCCAGTGCAGAAGGTTTATTTTATTTTGACCTTTATTATGACCCCTCACTCAGAAGTGAAGTCGTTTTTTTAGGCGTACATACCTCATCAGGTACAAGAACAGGCACAGCTAGAGGTCTGCTCTTAGAACTAGACTCTACCGAACCTACACCATAAGCCACAGGCTTATGGATTTTTAACCTACCCTTACTCAAAAACTTACTATAATTTCATCCAAATTTTAATATAGAGGTACCCTCATGATAGACTTAAAATATCTCCAAAACAACTTCGAAGAAGCCTCGGCTAAACTTCACATCAAAGGTGTAGCTGTATCTACACTTGAAATGCTTCAAACACTTTTTAGCACACTCAAATCATGTAATGCTACATTAGAGTCTTCTAAGGCAGAACAAAATAGTATGTCCAAACTTTTTGGTCAATATAAGCGTGAGGGTAAAGACATTGCTGAACTCAAAGCCAAAGTAGATGCCAACAAAGAAGCGATGATACCGATGCAAGACAAAGCAAGAGACGCTGAAGAAGCACTCTATAGTCTAGCCCTTACTATCCCCAACTTTCCAGACATGTCTGTACCTGAGGGTAAAAGTGAAGAAGACAATGTAGAACTACGCAAGGTACTCGCACCTAAATCCTTTGCTTTTACACCCAAAGAACATTGGGAACTGGCACAAATCAATGGATGGATAGACTTTGAGCGTGGAGTCAAACTTGCGAAGTCTCGTTTTTCTGTCTTGCGTGGAGAAGCTTCTAGGCTTGAACGAGCATTGATTAACTTCTTTTTAGATACCAATGCCAAAAAAGGTTTTGTAGAACACTCTGTCCCCTTTATCAATAATGCCTCTATGCTTCAAGGCACAGGACAGCTTCCTAAATTTGAAGATGATTTATTTAAGATTGAGGGTGAAGATTTGTATCTCATTCCTACAGCGGAAGTCCCTCTGACCAATCTTTATAATGATGAAATCCTAAGTGAAAAAGACTTACCCCTATTGATGACAGGATACACACCATGCTTTAGAAAAGAAGCAGGTTCAGCAGGACGAGATACCAGAGGTATCATCAGACAACATCAATTTAACAAAGTAGAAATGGTAGCGATTGCCCATCCTGATAAGTCCCAAGCAGTCTTTGAAATGATGGTAGAAAATGCCTCAGATATATTGACCGCACTGGGCTTACCTCATAGGGTGGTAGAATTGTGTGGAGGAGACTTAGGGTTTTCCTCTGCGATGACCATAGACCTCGAAGTATGGTTACCTGGACAAAATCAATACCGAGAAATCTCCTCTATCTCCAATACCAGAGATTTCCAAGCAAGACGTGCCAAAATACGTTTCAAAGCAGAGGCATCAGCCGATAAAAAAAATAAGAAAAATCGTTTTGTACATACACTCAATGGCTCTTCTTTGGCAGTAGGACGTACCATTGTAGCGATTATGGAAAACTATCAAAATGAAGATGGGTCTATAGAGATTCCAGAAGTTCTTCATAAGTATATGTAAGACGTATGTTATGAAACAAGTCTTCTTACTCATACTTCTCAGTGCTTTTGTCTCTAGTGAAGAACTTAAGTTTGCTTATCATTATGGCTTACATGATTTTATGGTAGAAGACAAAACCCATGTCTTAGGTATCAACACAGGATTTTATACACGCTATAGTACATCAGAAGACAGCAGCCATAAAGCCCATTTTCAAACCTTTACTGAATATGACAAAAAAGAACTAGACCCTGACCATATACCTGTATGGTTTTCTAGCCAATATGCCTATACTACCCTGCTCGTACAACCCGAAGAGAGATTTAAAATTAACGCCATTGTCAATTGGGATTGGAAAATGAATACAGCCAGTTCTGTAGAACAATACCTCAAATCAGGTATCGGTATTGAGGGAGCTTTTGAAGAGTATGCTGTCAAAATTGTCCCCAAAATATTGCTAGGTACTTATTATTTAGAAATTGATATGAGAGATTACCCAAGACTTTTCTTTGGGTGTAGAGTTTGAAGAATGGAACGAAAAGGGGCAATGGCTAGAACGCAATACATGGATAGGCTGAAGCTATACACAAAACAAAGCCTTACATATCAAAGCCTCGATAGAAAACACTAGCTATAACCTTGATGACTTTAGCCAAAACTATAGACATACTCCCTTGGAATACCGATACTCTCTTTAAACTCGTAGCAGAAGTCCCTTTGCAGTGGTAATATACCTAAGCACGAGACCTCATCTTGCCTTGCATACTCAAATACGAATTCAACGCCCCAATATACGCCCTAGCAGAGGCTAACATCGTATCAATATTCAAGCCATGACCGATGATAGCAGGTTCGCCGTTGAAGCTTACTTTTACAGTTACAGAAGCCAAAGCATCTTTGCCTTTGCTCACAGATTGGACTTTATAGTCCAATAATTTTCCTTCTTGCGTGGTGATTCTATCAATGGTTTTAAAAATAGCATCTATCGTGCCTTCGCCTATTCCTGCTTCTATGATTTTTGGTCGTCTTTTTTGATTTTGACCACAGCACTGGGTGTGCCTTCAGAGAAGTCCATTAACTGCAAAGAGATGATTTCATAAATCTTAGGGGCTTTGGTCATTTCATTGGTCACTAAGGCTCTCAAATCATCATCATAAATCACTTTTTTCTTGTCAGCCATGATTTTGAAGCGTTCAAAAGAACTGTTTAATGCCTCGTCTTTCAAGATAAAGCCTAATTTTGCCAATTTATCTTTAAACGCAGCACGACCAGAAAGTTTGCCCAAAACCAACGTATCTTCCCTATCCAAACCAATATCCGCAGGGGAGATAATTTCATAAGTGGATTTATTTTTCAACATGCCATCTTGATGAATACCTGACTCATGGGCAAAGGCATTTTTACCTACGATTGCCTTATTGGGTTGGGGTTCTATGCCCGTAATATTTGCAATTAACCTGCTTGATGGATAAATCTCTTTGGTATTAATATTCGTCTCATAGTCTGAAAATACATCGCTACGCGTCTTCAATGCCATGACGATTTCTTCCAACGCTGCGTTTCCTGCTCTCTCACCCAAACCGTTAATCGTACATTCGACTTGTCTAGCCCCATTGATGACGGCTTCTAATGAATTGGCAACACCCAAGCCCAAATCATTGTGATTATGTACAGAAATAATGGCACGATTTCCCACATACTCGCTCATCTGCTTGACCATATCACCAATCTCAAAAGGCAATCTAAAGCCCACGGTATCAGGTAAATTAATCGTAGATGCTCCTGCTTGTATGACGGCATCTGATATTTCTTTCATAAATCCCATATCACTTCGTCCTGCATCTTCACAGCTAAACTCCACATCATCCACAAAAGTTCTTGCATATTCCACAGCTCTGACTGCACGTTTAATCACTTCATCAGGAGTCATTTTAAGCTTATATTCCATGTGAATTTTAGAAGTAGCAATAAAAGTATGAATGCGTTTCATCTTCGCCTTAGCAATCGCTTCTCCTGCTGATTTGACATCATTGTCCGTAGCCCTTGCCAAAGAACAAACCCGAGAATGTGTCACTCGTTGAGCAATCTTATCAATCGCATCAAAATCCCCAGGAGATGCTGCTGCAAATCCAGCTTCAATGATATCCACACCCAATCGCTCTAATTGTGAGGCAATTTGGATTTTTTCTTCGGTGTTCATAGAAGCCCCAGGGCTTTGTTCGCCATCTCTTAAAGTCGTGTCAAATATTAATATAGTATTTTTTGTGTTCATAATAGTGCCTTATGTATGTGTAATAATTTGTGTTAAAGGGTTAAAGTAAAAGAAGTTTTAGAGGCAGAGCAGGAGGAGAGAAGTATCTTGTATTGAAATAATGCTTATAATATGAATAGTATGCATGATATACTCCTATAATTTTCTAAAGTATATCGTAATTTATCTATAAATACAAGAGAGCATCTCTCTGTATGTATTCAAATTAGCTACTAGGCTTCTCTTTTTTATGCATACCAATATATTCATCGAAATTTTCGACATAAGAATCAATGTTTTCGGCTAACATCAATTTGTATTGTTTGGCAAAAAATTCAACAATATCATCTTTTTCATTTGCCAAGTCCTCAGACTTTTGGTAGCCAGAAGCTGTGACCCATGCGTTGAAACGTGAAGCCCCAAACATCAAGGAGTTAGCTACCAACCCAGGGTGAAGCTTCTCATTCATACTTCCATTTGCCAAAGCAATATGTGCATCTGCTCGTTCATAAAACTTTTCGTCTAGTACTTGTTTTTTATCTGACATAATTTTTCTTTCTTGATTTAAATTAGGCATATTTTACTTAACTTAGCTTAAATCCTAGTATAATTATCTCCAAAAGTAAGACCTAAGGAACACAGCACCCATGGACAGCACATACACCCATTCCAAACAACTATTAGTCTTGCATAAGCCCAAAGGATATATGGTCACACGCTCTGATGAACTGGGTCGCAAAACGGTCTATAGTCTTTTGCCCTCTTGGGTTTTTGATGAGGGATGGATGCCCATTGGACGCTTAGATTTAGAATCCAAAGGGCTTCTACTTTTTACCACTAACGGCAAAGTAGGTGACGCATTAACCAGACCAGGGAAGTGTGTCAAAGTCTATGAGATTTGGGTTAGAGGTCATGTCACCGATGCCCATATCGCCACAGCCTTGCAAGGTGTATCTAGTAAATACGGACTACTCAAAGCCCTAAAAGTCCAAAAAATAGGCTTCGGTGGAGCAAAAACCAAACTGAGGATAAGCATAGATGAAGGCAAAAATCGCCATATTCGCCGTCTCTTTGGAGCCATGAAAGACCCCAAGTTTGGCACAGCCTTAAAAGTCTTGAACCTCACACGAATCAGCATTGGAAACTTTAGTCTCACTATAGAAAGTGGAAAATGGCGTTACCTTAGTATAGAGGAAGAAAAAGCGTTATTGGCTGGGGGATAATATTTATGACCCTTGGATTATTACGCTATAATCAAAGCTATTCTATATAAAGGGTGTATCTATGCGAGGTATTTTTATGGCTGTACTATTCGGAGGGGTATTTTTTACTTTGGCTTTGAATGTCTTTACGTTACAGCAATCTCTTTTGATTGGATTGGTCGCTTTGTTGGTGACGCTTTGGACGAATGAGGCTTTGCCTTTAGGTGTGGTCTCTATGTTGCCTATTTTGCTCTTTCCTGCCTTTGGGATTTTGGATACCAATACTGTCACCTCTAATTATTCTAAATCTATTATCTTCTTGTTTTTGGGTGGATTTATGTTGGCTTTGGCTATTGAAAAAATAGGACTACATAAATATTTTTCTGCAAAATTATTGAGCTTGTTTCCCAAGAGTCCTAGAGGGATTATCTATGCCTTGGCTACGACTTCTGCTTTACTCTCTGCTATTTTGTCCAATACGACGATTACACTGATGCTCATGCCTATTGCCTTATTTTTGTCTGAAAATATCAAGCTCAAGGTTCGATTTTTGTTGGCTACGGCGTATGGAGCGAGTATTGGGGGGGATTTTGACACCTATTGGTACGGCACCCAATTTGATTTTGTTGGGATTTTTGGAAGACCATCAGATACCTGTCTTGGCATTTGGAGAATGGATAGTGATGATGTTGCCTGTGGTGGGTTTGATGCTCTTGATTATACCGTATTTACTTTCTATGGGGGTATGCGATGAGTCCGTCGAAGATATTCAGCATGATATTTTACCCCTTACCTTTGCCCAAAAAAAGCTTTATGCTATTGTCGTATTTTTGGCTATCGTTTTAATTGCCAATACTTTTGCCAAGCAAATATTAGCTGTAGCACTAGATGAAAAGTTACTCTTGTTGGGCTTTGGACTTTTGATGTTTGTGCCTAGTGTTGGAGAGCTAACATGGGACGATACGCGTAATATACCTTATGAGATTATCTTTTTGTTTGGGGCAGGATTTTCTATCGCTTCGGCATTTACCCAAACAGGATTGGCTTCGGAGATTTCTTTACATCTAAGCTTTATCTCTACGATGCCTCTATTTTGGATGTTTGTCATTGTGGCACTCTTTGTGACTTTTTCTACAGAAGTGACAAGCAATACAGCCCTCACCTCTATTGCCATTCCTATCTTTTATGAATTCTCCAAGCTTCTGCCTCAAACCGAAGGTACACTGCTTTTGCTCGTAGCTACGGTTGCTGCTTCTTTTGCTTTTATGCTCCCTATTGCCACACCACCCAATGCTATTGTCATGAGTTCACGGGTAATTTCTATTAAACAGATGGCTACTATGGGACTAAAGCTCAACTTTATTGGGATACTCGTCTTGTCACTTGTAGCCTATTTTATTTGGTCAAGGATACTCTAAATGCACATTTTATCAGAACATATTACCCCACTAGAGGCAATGAAAACGTACCCTCCAAAGCTCTATTATAAAGGGAATCTTGACTTACTCTCACGCCCCAAGATTTCTATTGTGGGGACTAGAAGACCCTCTAGTTATACCAAAAAGATGACCTATATACTTGCCAAAGCCTTGGCTGCTCGTGGTGTCTGTGTGGTAAGTGGCGTGGCTATGGGCGTTGATGCCATTGCCCACGAAGGAGCAGGAGCCAAGAATACCATTGCCGTTGTGGCAAATGGCTTGGATATTCGCTATCCTGTGGTCAACAAAAACCTCATAGAATCCATAGAAAATCATGGACTTATGCTGAGCCAATTTGAAGCAGGGTTTCGTGCTACAGGATGGAGTTTTGTTGTACGCAATGAAGTCGTCGTAGCCCTAGGTGACTTACTCATTGTGACAGAAGCAGCGTTGGAGAGTGGTTCTATGCACTCGGTGAAATTTGCACAAAAGATGGGGAAAGAGATTTTTGTACTGCCCCATAGGCTTGATGAAAGTTTGGGAACAAACTATCTATTGAGTCGTGGGGAAGCCACTGCCATACAAGACATAGAGATGTTTGCCTCACGTTTTGGGATAGAAGCCAATGACAATATAGAAAAAGATGATTTCTTTTATTTTTGTCAAAAGTCTCCTACCCTAGACAGTACCTTAGAAGTTTTTGGGGAGCGTGTATATGAAGCAGAAATAGAAGGCATCATTACGATACACAATGGTATCGTACGACTCACCTAGACTATTTTTGTTCTTTTACTATGGTTGTTCTTCATGAAGTAAAGCACTTGTAGATATCTCTACTTTGGCTACTTCATGTGCTATTTTTGCTTCAATCTCAGCTTTGAGTACTTCAAGTTCTGTAAGGTAAGACGAAATCTTTGCTGTCGCTTTGGCTTTGATATTGGCAATCTTTTCTTTAGTTTCTGTGGAGACAGAAGCGCGTATATTTTGCATAGAAGACTTCGCAATCTCTATATAAGAGTTTGACTTGGCTACTTCTACTTGTGAGACAGACTTCGCAATCTTGACAGCAGAAATATTCTTGGCGATACTTAGAGTCTCTTCTTCATGAGGCAAAGACTTTTCTATCGTTTTACTCACTTCCACACGCTTGGTAGCTTTGGCAATATACTCTCCTGCTTTGGCTTTTGCCACCTCTACAGAAGACACAGCTTCGATAATAGTGCGTAACAGTGCTTCTTCTACCTTTGCGTAATTGGCTTTGGTCGCTTGAGTCATGAGATCGACTGCCTTAGAAATTTGGGTAATAGCTTTGGTTTTGGCTATCTCTACCTTGGCAGTATATTCTGCTATATCAGCCAGTGCTTGTGTTTCTACAATTTGTGTAGAAATGCTATGAAGAGTACTCGAATTACTCTCTTCTTTGATAGTACTCTCTTCTCTTGCACTCTCTACCGTAGCTATCATGGTATCTAGTGAAAGAAGAGCTTCCTTTCGTGCTGTCTCTACACGTTCTACAGCTTGTGTTAAATAGCTTTCAAAAGAAACTTCAAGCGTTTCATCTGCAAATAATAGTGCATTCCCTAGTAGCGTAATGAGTATCAATCTTTTCATTATCATCCTTAATCTATTTTGTAAGTGCGAGTATCGTAGTCATCATCTCTTCTAATCTAGGTTCAGACAAGAGTCCTGATTTGACATATTGTACTTCGCCTTTGGTATCTAGTGCGACCAAAAAAGGAATACTGCCTTCCCATTGTGCGCGTTGCTGTATATAATCTACCAAGGCAGTGGCTGTCTCAGCCGAAACAGTATAATAGTTAATACCCCTTTTTTTGGCAAACGCTGCTACTTCTTTCGTATTGTACCCTTGGACTTCAATTGCTACAATGGCTAGTTTGTCTTGATACTTCTTTTGAATATCAATCAAATGAGGTACCGATGCCAAACAAGGAGGACATTTATGTCCAAAGAATTCCAAAAAGACAATCTTATCTTCAAGACCTTGGATTTGCAATCCTTTATCTGTACCTATAACCTTATAGACTTTACCCGTAGAGTCTGTAATCGCTGTCTCAAACGTAGATGCTTTTTCTGCTTGTATAAAGTAGGTCAAGGAAAAGAAGAGTAATGTAGTAAGTAATTTATTCATAAGTAAACCTTTATAATAGTAAGTTGGGATTCATTATACAATATCAATATGTAAAAGCTGTGTAAATATTTTCAAAGAGCATCAAAAAAGGAAAAAAGGAGAAAAAAGGGAGAAAACAAATACTTAAGATTGATGCTCTTATGAGACTATTATGCGATACTAAGGTTAACTAAAGACTAATAGAGGGTATAATCTTCTTTATATTTATAAAAGGAATCACACTCATGATACAAAAAACCCTATTTATCCTAAGCCTTATCTTCCCCTTATCTATACTAGCACTCCCTGTAGAAAAACAAATCGGTCAAATGCTTATGCTAGGTTTTCATGGTACCTCAGCACCTGCAAACAGCCAAATATGTCAAGATATTAGACGCTACCATCTAGGAGGGGGTTATCTTGTTTGATGTCAATCCCATCAATTACCTCCTACCCAAAAATATTGTGAGTAAAAAGCAACTCAAAAAAACTCACCTCACAACTCCAATCCTGTAGCTATGATGGTAAATTACTCATCGCCGTTGACCAAGAAGGGGGTAAAGTACAACGTCTCAAAAGTAAATACGGCTTTTATGGCAAATTCCCCAAAGCTTCTGATGTCATCCAAATGAACCAAAGTCAAATTCAAGCTACCTATACCAAGATGAGTGCCGAGTTGGCATCAGTAGGCATTAACTATGACCTAGCCCCTGTCGTCGATTTGGATATCAACCCAAAAAACCATGTGATTCATGGTCTAGGACGTTCTTTTGGTGCTGACCCCAAAACCGTAGCCAAATATGCTTCTACTTTTATAGATGCTATGCACACACATGGGGTACTCACTGCTATCAAGCATTTCCCTGGGCATGGCTCTTCTTTGGGTGACACACACAAAGGCTTTGTAGATGTCACAGAGCTATGGGATAGTATTGAATTAGAACCCTATGCATTACTCAAAGACAAAGCAGATACCGTAATGGTAGCCCATGTCTTTAACCAAAGATTAGACAAAACCTATCCTGCGAGTCTCTCATACAATACTATCACTACCTTATTACGCCAAAAAATAGGCTATGAGGGTGTAGTCATTACCGATGATTTACAAATGGGTGCGATTAGCAAGAAGTATGGTCTCAAAAGCACCCTACAACTGGCTATCAACGCAGGAGATGACATCTTGCTTATCTGTAACCAACTCAACCCCAAACAAGCCAAATCTAGCAAAGTACTCGTAGAGATGATTATGGCATTGCTACAATCAGGAAAAGTCAAAGAAACACAAATAGCCAAAGCCTACCAACGCATACAAAAACTCAAACAAAAACTCTAAGCAAACCATCGTCGGGGAGAGGACACCCCGACCTACAACCCCAAACTCTGAGAAAGAACCCCCGAAACTGTCACACTTCTCCCATGCACATACTCAATATGTTCACTCTCCACATATCCCACCACTCCATCAATCCTAGTCTCAAACTCACTACAAGATTTTCAAGATGTGGCATTTTCTCTTTAAAATAGCCAAATGACTTTAACTGATTGACACTCTCTTGATACTGTTGTGCCACATATTTCAACTCTTGATTTAAATCATTCAAGTAATCTTGTGTCGTGATACACCACCCTAATTGGTCGGCTAAACTCTGTTGATTTTCCATTTTATCCCCTTCCGTCTTCTATTAGTTGCTCTAGTGCTTCTTCGTGTAGAGCTATTTGTGATTTGTGTTCATCTATCATACTTTGCACCGTATCTATAATCTGTGAGAACTCACTATATTTTCCTCGTAATGGCGTGATATAATTATCCATAAAACTAGCATTTTCCATCGCATCTATCTGCTTTTTATAATTTTCTTTGAGACTCTCTATCTTATTTTGTAGTGCTGTAAGTCTCTCTTTGAGTTGGTTTACCATTTGTAGATGGCTCTCATAGCTTCTATTATTCACTGTTGCTCCTTGTGTGTTGGTTGTGTTATAGACTTGGTGATTTACTCTCTGTCCATCAATATACCCTTTGTCGTAGTTACCCATAAAGCTTTGATATGCGTTGTCAAACGCCCACACATAGTTTATGGGATTAACAGCCTTAAAAAACTTAAACTTATTTTTGGGTTTATGCTCTTTGGCATCATCTATACCACTATCATATCCATCTTTTGAGTAGTCACCACTGTAGATTTTGAAGACATTAGCCATTTGTTACATCACTCTTTACATCAACTATCATCTTACTAGTCCATTCTCATCAGCCAAAAAATCATCACTATTCTCAATCACTTCAAAGCGTTGTGAAATAAGTTTGATTGAAAACTGAATATCTTCAAGTGTAGAGAGTACCATCAATTGTTTATCAGACATATTGTATATCCTTTTGTATCATTTTTAGTAAAAATGGTTTTATATTTTTATGTTCTCTTATCACATCTACTTGTTTTTTTAGGTCATTTTCTATCTGCTGTTTCAATTCCACCAACTTAAAAAAATCAGGCTTCATCTGAACAAAAATATCTATATCACTATCCTGATGAGCCTCTTCACGAGCATAACTTCCAAAGAGACCAATTTTTTCTATCTCATATTTTTTTTGGAACTCTTTTTTATGGTTTATTAGGTAGTTTATGATTGTTTCTTTTTGCATTTTTTGCTCCTTTTGGTTTTATTTTACTTGTAATTTTTTATTTTTAATCAAACCATCAAAAATTATCTTTTCAAGCTTAGATACATCAGCATACTGTACAGCTTCTATAGATGCTTGAATATATTGCTCACCATCAATAGCATTTTCATAGTTGATTGGTCTATATCCATTTTGTAATGCCAACATATCACAATAGAGTCGTGTGGTTCTTCCGTTTAGTTCATAAAAAAGGATGCAAGGCGATAAGCTCTCCTTGATAATAAGCTAATCTTTGGGCAAAAAGTAACTTATTATCTCTGATATTTGATAAATATTTTTCAGACTCTAACTCATCAAATATTCGTGTTGATTGTGCATATAAATGTTGAGCTAAACAAAATTGAGAACTGCCCTTTGTCATATTGACATCTCTATAAACTCCTGCAAACTCATAAAGAGACTCAAAAGTTTTTTTGTGCAAATCAATAAAATACTTTTCATTCAATAAAGTCTCAGCATTAAGCTCAGACGAAAATTTATGATAGGCTTTATCTAAAAGATTTTTTTCTACAGTATGAATAAATGTAGAGTCCGTAATACCTAATCTATTTTGAGGAATATCAGTCCCCTCAATATAAACCCAACTTTTACTAAGCTGATACTTCAAGGTTATGCCTTATCATAAACTTTTCCACTTCTAATTCAAGCTCTTTTGAAACAGGTTCATAACCCTCTATCCGTTGAGAGGTTTCAACTACTTTGGCTATTTCTTTATTAGAAATTTTATTTTTCTCAAAATACTTATCTACTATATTTTTATTATCTTGCAGAAAAGAGAGTATAAACTCCATAAATTTATCTTGATTAGAGTTAAATTTTGTCTTGAAAATATCTTGCATTTCAGGGCTGTTAATTTGTAGTTGTGTCATTTTTTACTCCTTTTGGGTTTATTTTTCAGATTTAATTCTCGCAAACATTCTAAGTTTTTCAAGTCTTGCATTTTTGACCTCCTTAAAATAACTACTCTCTACATCCATACCAAAAAATACCCTTACCAACATAAGGTTCAATTTGATAAACCTCTTGTCATCTTTGAGGGTCTCTTCCCATACGGTTTTTATACTCTCTTTTTCATACAATCCAAAAGCCAATATCAAATCATCAAAATCACCATATTTGAGTAGATACTCTAAAAATAGTTTATCTCCTGCTTTTTCAAAAGTTATCTCTTTGGAATACGACCAAAGATGCCTTTGTTTTTTAGTTTGTTGAAGAGTTTTTGTTTTGTCATTTTTTGCTCCTTTTGGTGTTATTGATAAGATTTAACTCTCATAAGTATTCCCTCTTGGAAAATGGGAATAAAAAAATATCTTTTACTTTTAACATTTTTTGCCTTTATTTGGTCAATCTCTTGTATAAAGTTCTATATCCAAAAACCTAAAATCCTTTTTGTTATGTGTCCAAAGAGGGAGGTTGTAAATCATACAAGTAGCGGCGATGATAGAGTCATAGACACCCATATTGTAAGAAAGTCCATACTCTTTTATTAATGCCACCGATAGATTAAGTACCTCTTGGTCAATATGGGCTAAGTTCCAATTCTTAAGCACTTTATCAAACTCTCTTAGCTCTTTTTTGTTCAAAGCTCCTACTAAAAACTCTAATTGCACAATGGAGTTAATACATAAGGTCTTTTTTATCTTCTGTACTAAGAGTGATTTTATCTTTGGAGTGGTCTATCAAGATACAAGTATCTACAAATATCATCTACTCTCTCCAACTCTTCTTAGATTATGGATATACTCAGCACTATCTTCTATATGAGAATATAACGCTATACTCTTATCTCTAGGTTCATCTTCATCGGAGGTAATAGTGGATAAGTGTTTAGATATGTCTCTTTTTTTATAATGAAGTTTCTGCTTTTTTTGAAATGAACTTATGAAGTTTTTGAGTGTATCTACAGACAACTCCTCTAACTCTTGTTTCTGTTTTTTCAAAAACTCAAACAACTCTTTTTCAAATGGATTTGGATTATCTATTTTTATAGTCATTTTTTTGTCTCCTTTTATTTTATTGTAGCCTATCTTTTAAATTTAACTCTCGTATGCATTCCCACGCAGGAGCGATGGGAGTTTCCACCTTTCAAAACCCTTAAATAATACTCATTATTCCCTATTATCCACCTTTTTTAATTGAGTAAATTTCAAATATCTTTCATCATCATACTTTACCTTTTACTTATAATTTCGTTTCTCTTTAAATCAAAGCTTGTTAGTTTTTCAACATTCATCATAACTTTTTTGAAACTCTTTTTTGAAAAAAACACTATCATTTGTAATAATTTCATCAACATATTCACCCTTATATTGCTCTAATTGAAAATGAATAATATTTTCTTTAAATCTTCTATATCTATATTTTGATGGTGTTGATTTATAGACAATACATAAAACAAAAGTATAGTTTCCTTTGTTTATATTATTTTCTAAGCATATCTGTTTAAAAGTATCTTCACTATTTTTTACCTTCTTATGTAAATTAATATTAGATATATCTGATTCTTTCTGATTTTTAAACTCTACACAAAAAACTTTTTTATCTTTCTCTTCCACGATTAAAGTATCATAAGATGAGGGCTGTTTTTTAGGATTTAAAACTCTTGTCACTTTATCAAAATCCACTACTAATAGTTCACTTTGACACATATAGACACTATTTTCTTTATCATAGCTTGTGTTTTTTAGCGTATCAAAACTCTCTAAAAATTTTTGCTTCAAGATATAGCTAAATTCAGCCATTTAAAAGCTCACTATCCATTTTATCAAATTCATCAAAAGGCTCTGAAAGTTTAGCAAAAATTTTACTCAAACTCTCTTTATCCTCCACTATTTTATAATCATCAGCTAAATAAAAATCTGTAGGTATATTCGCCTTTTGCCCATATCTTTGAAGTGCCTCTATCATATAAGGACTAAGTGAATTTATCAAAATCTTCGCCCTGTTCTTCCGCTCTGTAAATCTACCAATAATTTCTACCCGACTTTAATTGCCATTGTGGGTGTAGATGCACTTCTGGTTCATCTAAAATAAGTATTTGTCCTCTTATAAAGATAGTTGCTATTTGAAAGCACTTGCAGTATTCCAAAATATTTTATACCCATGGCTACATTGCTTAACTCTATATCTTTATCCTCTTTTTTAAAAATAAAACTACCATTATCCTCTATAAATTCACCCTCTATAATTGTTTTGATATTCAGTTTTATATCACCCTCTTTAGGCAATAATTTTCTTGTCAAAGTGTAATGCAAATCATCAATAAGAGGAGAAATCTCAAAATCCAACTCGCTATTTCTAGCTCTTAGGCTATTGGCTGTATTTAATGTAGGTAAGATATTCCAAATAAAAGGTGTCTCAATCACAATAGGTCTAAACTCACCCAATTCATCATATTCATACTCTTTTGGCATATTAAACTCATCACATCTATCATTTTTTATTTTCACAAAAAAAAGAGTGCGTATCATACTCAAATTCAATACTTCCATCTTTTGAAATTTGTCTAGTAAATAGCGTTTGTATATATTTATTAAATCTATTTTTATACTCTTGTACATCAGCATTTGATTGAGATATTGTCTTGATAAGCGTAAACAAAACTTTACCTACCGTACTCTTCCCACTATCATTTTTACCAGCAATCACAGTCAATCCATCAATCTTAATCTCTGCTTCTTTTATGATGCCTATGTTGTTTAGTTTTAGTTTCATTGTTTGCCTTTATAATCTCTTGAATTAGTTAATCCTAATTCTTCGGAGATGTCTTTGATGAGTTTTGATAGTGGGCGTTTGTGAATATTTTTATCTTTGGTATCTGAACATATAATTAGAGATTTAATATATTCTTCACCTTTATCTTTAAAAATATTTGTATCTTTTAAAAGTACTTTCATAGAAGCATCATTATATAAATCATATCTATCTTTTAACGGCTCAGAATTGCTCATCTTTCATATTGATTATTGTATTGTAACTCTAAAGCTAAGTCTTGGATGTTTATTTTGCTTTCACTCAATCTTTAATTTAATTCTGTGATTTATAAAATTATACCAAAATCTTTTTCCTTATCACATAATACTAAAGGTTTTGTAGTTGAAAATCTTTTAATACTATTAAAATCATCTTGATAAGGATGTAGATGAGTACTTAAAGTAAACTCCTTTGTATGTTTTAGAGTTCTATTGCAAATTAAACATGATGGGATAAGATTGTAAAACGAGAGTGCAAAATATGGATATCTTTTTTTTGGCAAAAAATGGTCAAAATCAGGTCTTGTATATTGCTTAGATGTAGTCATAACTGGCAGCTTAAGTACAATCTTACTGCAATATGGGCAAGTATCTATTTTCAGGGCATCTGCTAAATTATATGCTCTATATTGAGTTTTAGCTTTTGTAGTAAATTTTTTATATCCATAGAAATTGGATTTATCTCCAATAAATGCTTTATTTATAATAATATCAATATTCTAATGGATTTGTGAAGTTATTTCCTTTATAAGTTTTTCTTCAAAATCATTAGGTTTACACTTGATAATCTCTTCAATCTTTTTATCTGTAAAATACCTAGTTTCTACCGATGTAAATAAACCTTTACCTATATACTTTTTTACTCCATCATAAAATTCATTTATAATCGAATCATCAACACAAATTTTAATCATTTTTTCTTCTTTGTGCTTGTAATCTTTCTATTTCTGCTTGATATTCTCTAATTTTCTTATCAATTTCAGATGTTTCAAATTTTTCATCATATAAATATTGGAGTTCCTTTTTTAATATTGGTTCTCCGATTATCTTAATGACCTCTTTTGCTTTTATTTGTGTTAGGTTCATTTTTGAATTTGGATTTGAAATAAAATCATAAACATCATTTATTTTATTCTTAGCAAACTCCCCCATCAAACCATCATCCATAAAAAAACCATCACTAAGTAAGGTGTGGATATTTGCTCCGAATGTTTGTTTTTTAATTCCATCTTTTAAAACTTTACAGTTGCCTTCTTTTTGATTACTCTCTTCATCTTTTTTATAAGTATCTAAAAAAATTACATTCTCTTTTGGTAGGTCGGAAATGATAAATGGAGAGTGAGTAGTTAAAAGAAAATGACTATTTACTTCTATTTGTTTTAAGAGATTAAATAGTTCATTAATATATTTTTTTTGCCAATCAGGATGTAAAGTTAAATCAGGTTCATCTAATAAAAATATGTGTGCTTCTTTATATTTTTCAATAATAATATATATCTTTAAAAACTGTCCAAATAATGTTCTTTCTCCATGCGATAGATTATTATAGTTTCTACTTTTTTCATCAATAAAATCAAATTTGAAAAGTTCTTTATAGTCTAAATATAATAACTTTGCCTTCTTGTTTAAAGTTGAGATTTCAATTTGTTCATCTGTTTTATTTATGTATTTATTAAAATCTTTTTCGGATGGAAAATTAATCTCACTATCTTTCATCTCATCCATTAATTCTGTTTTAGACTCTAAAGTATACAGAAATTCAACATCTAAACCTTGTTCATTTATATATAAAAAAATTAATAATTTA
>JAUZSQ010000078.1 GCA_030949325.1 Sulfurovum sp. | reverse complement strand
AATACGAATCACCTTGATATTGCTATGTGTAACAATATACGGAACATCAAAACCAATCATAACGATTCTTTTTTATCTCGTTCAATCATTTGCTGTCATATCAAATAAATAACGCTGTAGGGTCTATGACTACACCTCTGTACTATATTCATTTGATATTCTCAATCCAATGTATTTCTGAATATGTTTCTTCTTCTGTCTCTTCCATATTATATATCTACATGAATATTAAGAGGGCGATTAGAAAGATACACAAATGCTATCTAAACGGCTCTGTACTCTCTCCAATGCAAACTCCAAAGCATTTCTTTTCATTCTTCATAATGAAATTTTTCATTAAATACTCTGTCAGTTTTAATCTTTTACAATTATCATCATTGTAATCACTTGATGTAACTGCAGATTTTTTTTCATTCCTTTTGCACTTCTCTAAAGCTCAAAAAAAATACTCTTTTGAATACTATTTTATTTGAAAAACAAAACTCTTTGTAAAATTTTTAAATTGGTTCATGGTAATTTCCTTTTATTGTTTATTGGTATGTTTCTCTGTGTACGCGTTTAATCTCTTCTATTCTAAAATATTCTTTTGCGAAGTTCATTAAAATGCCATAGGGTTTAGGTTTAATTCTTTTTCAAGAAGCAATGCTTTTTCATTGGTCAATCCAGTTGAACCATTCTTATATTTGGACAGCTTGACTTCTACAACAAGATAAACTCTTGACTATAGTTGCTAATTTCTTTGTCTTTTTGATGTCTAAACATATCAGCTTTCAATCTCATACTAATAATATGGTCCTTGTTCAGACAAAAATTTCTCATATATTGGGCACCCTGCCATCTTTTCCCTCTTCCTCAACCAATGATTTTTGATACTCTTCTCTTTCTCTTCCTCTTCCTTTACTCAATAAAAAAGAAGTGTAGGTTTAGGTTTGGCTTTGGCTTTGGCTGGGAGTTTAGCTTTGGGTTTAGGCTGGAATGGGTGCTACTACTATATTTCTCGTAGCTTTCTATATCTTGTGAACAAGTCCAAAATAATATTTGTTTGCTTACCTTGCTGTACTAAGCTTCTTCTTTGTTGTGTTTTGATTAATCCTTCCATAAGTGTATTTTGTGCTGTCATAAGTGCTAGAATGCTTGATATATCACTGCCTCATGCATCTCTGCTACATTGGTACTCACCTCTTTCTCTTCTCATTCATAGTTTCTTTTTCCACAGCAATAAAGTAAGCTCTCACTTCTTTACCCTTAGCCGTTCTACTTGCCATAGAGATGTGTTTTGCTGTGTCTGTTGTGATGATGTAATCTTTCTTTGGACGACCACCTTTTAGGTTTTCCTTTTGGGGGAAAAGTATAAAATCAATATTTTCATCTAATCCTAAACTTTCAACTTGTTTCTTAATCCAAGTAGAAAAGTCTTTTTTGGATTTCTAAGGCAGAGTATAGTTCTCTAGCATCTACAGAGTTTACTTCACTCGGTACCTATTACATTTGCTGTTGTTTTGATTATCTGACCCATTTCATATGGTTCCCCATCTTGTAAATCTATCGGATATCTTTTTGTAATATCTGATGTAGTTTTTAACTCTCAATGTATGAGAAGTACCTTTTTGTTGTAAATTTTTATGTGCATATTTATTACTCCTTTGATGTTTTATTTTTATATTATATACTCTTTTGATGAATATGTCAAGATAATACTTACTCTTTTATAAAATATGGTATAATTTTTCATCAAAGGAGTAATAAACATGAAAAAGAAAGAGTTTGATAGAATTTTTTAAAAGTATAAATTTATCAAGACAAGCATTTGCTGATATGACAAATTTATCTTATAGTACAATTGGAAATTGGCATGATGATAATAAGCCAATACCTGGGTGGGTAGCGTCTTGGCTCAATAACTATATTGAGAAAAAGAGATTTGAGAATATTAAAAATACATTAAGAGAAAGTGGAGTTTGTGATGAAAAGTGAAGATAGTGAAATTATATATGGTTTTAATCTTTATGATAATGCAAACAAAAAGTATTATTTATTTGGAGTTTTGTAATATACACAGTGTCATATTTTCTAGTAGTATTTAAAGAGTTTAATAATATTTCTTTATCGATGCTATTACCCTTGTATATCGTGAAGAGTTTGGTATTTTGACTGAATTGTATTGGATATTGTATAGTGCGATACTAACGGGGGTTTTTCTTTACTTTTTTTCGTATTATTATCGCAAAAATCATAAAGATTGGATGAAATTAGTTAATCCATTGGATACTGCAATATTTCTTCCTTTTATGGTTATTTTTGCATTTATTATTTCATTTATTGTTTTTTATATAGTATTAATGATAGGTATAAGTATCTTTGCATGGATATTTGATTTTGATATAAAAGAAATGAATGCTTAAAATAGTAATTGGATATATTTTTATTATTGCACAGCCTTTCTTGTGGGCTTTTTAGTGTAGTGTACTGGTATAATTCTAGTGAAAACTCTAGTTTTGATAGTAAATTACAGTTTGAATTCCAAAATAAACTTAGAGAGCATATTATGCTTACAAAACTTAGAACAAGCACCAGAAGGATATGGATATGAGTTTTTGAATACTATTGAAGTAACTGTTACAAATAACAAAAATATGGCAGATGCAAGACTTTTGTTAAAAGCACACTATATGGGTGCAAATGCAATATTAAAATATGAAGCAAGATATACAGCTTATACGCATGGTACAGTAACCTCATTATGATAACAAAACTGCATCTGGAAATCTTAAGACAGACCATAGATATACCGTTATCGGTACAGCTAGTCAAACTCTCTATAAAAAATAAAAGGAATAAAATGAAAATACATTTGAAATATATCGCTCTTGGACTAGTGATAGCACTATCAGGTTGCACAGAGTCAAAAGACAAAGCATATTATCAAACGCATGTAGATGAGGCTATTACTAAAATAGCAAATTGTGAATCTATCAAAAAAACTGCAATGGAAAACAAAGATACTCAAATTCTAAGAGAAATTCAAAATGATGAAGAGTGTAAGATTGCATTTATGGTTCGCTTTAATCAACCAATACAAGTGATGAATAGTGATAATGATGTACCTATGCCATAAAGAAAAATACCCATCAGCAGGGTGATTAATCCCTGCTTTTCTTCAATATAATTTAGCTGTTAAGCATATAATTATTATGAGTATGATGAGTACTTTATTCCATTTCACGGAGAGCCTCCTTTTATTGGATTCCCACACCTACCACCCACTAAAAAGCTAAAAAGCCAAAAAAAAAGGCAACCAACCTAAGTTGAATTGCCTTTTTCATCCAATGAAAACTTGGTAATCAATCAAGTTTTATAAAGGAGTACACCGTGAAACTAAGCGTATTATAGCATATCATTTAGAATAATAGATTAAGAGGGTTTTATCTCTCCTTCTGATTGTGATGAATTAGGCGTTTTAATTTGATTTAGGTCAAATCCATTTTTATCTAAATCTTTGGAACTATCTGCAGAACTAGCAGGAGAGCCACCACCTTTAGTAAATGCACCTGCACCTACTTTACCTGCAAATGCTCCAACTTTAGAACCTGCACCACTGTTTGCTGCTGATTGCATACCACCTGCTGCAGAATGGCTTGAAGCTCCTGACATAGCACCTTTCCCCATGCCAGAAGCCATACCCATCATAGCACCAGCTGCTACTCTTCCTGCTGTTCCCATTTTTGATGAGCCACCACCTCCACCAGCTGAACTTGCTTCTTTGACAGCAGAATATGCTGCACTAGCACCACCCACTGCTCCTGCTGCTGCACCAACTCCTGCCGATGCTCCTACTGCTCCTGCTTTAGCAATTGATGAAGTATCATTACTAGATGCATGACCAGTAAAAAATGAAGATGCAACAGAATGAGCCATTTTAGTAAGTCCAAATATAATTAGAACCATAATCAATAGAGAGAATAATGAACCTTCGTTTGTTATCGCAACTTCTGCATACTTTTGTATATTTGATATACTTAATCCTACAATGAGCTTTAGAAGCATATACTCTACAGAAGCTTGTAGTGTAGCCGTAATAGATGCCATAGCCCAATGTCGAGTATAAGATAATGCACCAAATGCTAAGAACAGTGGAGAGACACTTATCATAATTAGGACTTTAATATGTGACATGAGTAGCTGAACACCTATCATGATAATTCCGAATGCTGCCAAGAGTCCTATGAGACCAATCATAATACTAGAAGCTGTTTCTGTAATACTAGACCAAAATGATTGTGCCTCTCCTATTGCTCCAAGTAGCGTCCATGCTGATTCAAATATAGTATCTACGGAAACTTTGGTGCTCATTGCTTTATCTCCAAGTTCTGAAAAAAGAATCAAATATAATCTCCAAATAATGATTTTCTATAAAAGCATAAAATAAACTAAAAATGAGCATATTCCGAATTAAAGTAGCCATGACACTACTAAAATCAAAGTCCCCCTGTAAAAATTTAAATCCCATTTCTAGGACAAATCCAATTAGGGCAAAGACACCAAATAAATATAATGCTTCGGAATTAAATATAAAAGACCAATCATTAATTGACTTTCGATATGTTTCTAAAACTGTTGAACCAATGTTATCTTCTGAAAAAAGAAAAGTGGGGATAAAGATTAAGATTATTGTTAATATATTTCTCATTATGGCATAGCAATATCATTGCTAGAATTCATGATAGCCTCATTTGGGTCATTGATAAATGCATTGAGTGATGCTTTGCTTAAGGCTTCTTTATTATTCTGAGTCGCTATCCAAGTGGCTTGAACATTGGCTTGGGACATGATTGTCTTTTGAAGCTTTTTTTAATTGCGTTGTTTGATGTAGTGCAATTTGACTGGCTGCTTGTACTGCACTGAGTTGTCCTACTGATGTTTCGGACTGTACTTTGAGCTGTGCCATGATGGCTTCATCGTTTTGTAGGTC
Organism: Sulfurovum sp.; assembly: GCA_030949325.1. Lineage (GTDB taxonomy): Bacteria > Campylobacterota > Campylobacteria > Campylobacterales > Sulfurovaceae > Sulfurovum. The sequence goes on along the minus strand of JAUZSQ010000078.1, from coordinate 10,934 downwards.
TTGTTCTTGGAGACCCAAAGATTTTAATGCACCTTTGACTGTGTCGTTTGTAGAAATGTACATATTTTTATATTCAGGCAAGAAATTTGGTTTGTCAGCCATTGCCATTTCAAAATATTTATCATAGCCTTTGAAAGTAGTGATAAATTTATTTTCAAAATTGGCAGCTGTATAACTGACGGATTGTCCATATTCTAGAGCATTTTTGAGTTGCATCACTTGATTTGTAAATTGTTCCCATTGTGCTTGAGGAAGAGTACCTATGTTTTGTAGCATCATTTTGTAGGATAAGAACTGATTTGCATACTGTTGTACTTGTTGTTGATATTGTATTAATTGTGTACTGTATTGCTGTAATTGGCTCGTGTATGCCAATGCTCTATCGCCTATATCAGAGAATGTTTGTATATTTTGTGTGATTTCCAATGCACCACCTGTTCCTCCAACTGTTCCTGCATGGGCTTGGCTACTAAGTGCGATAATTGTCACTATACTTTTCATAATATTTTTAGTTTTCATATTTTTCCTTTATATCAAAATATTTTTGAGGATTTATGCCTCTTCTTTCTAACCATTTAGGTATCCAATTTTCTTTTCCATATTGTTCTATGAGTTTTTTAATCGCTTTAATGTCCTCTTTGCCACTTGCTCCTACAAATGCCAAAGTAATGGGTTCTAAACTAAGATTAAATAACCTTGTGCCAAGTGGAGAAAAATAGTAATATTCTTGTTTGGGGATAGCATCTGTGAGTATTTCTATTTGTCTATCATTCATACCAAATTGCTTATAGAAATCATAAGGACCTGAATTATTCTCTGAACCTTTGTTAAATGCGTATGGATTGGCTAACATGATTTTGGTGGGGCAAGATTCTTGTAATACATCTAATATCCCAGAGTTTGAAGCATCAGAAAGAGATTGCGTAGCCAAGATGACTTGACAATTTGCCTTTCTAAGGACTTTTAGCCATTCACGAATTTTATCTCTAAAGACTTTGTGACCAAGCATGAGCCATGCTTCATCAAGGATAAGCATTGTAGGGCGACCATCTAAACTTTTTTCAATCTTATGAAATAAATAGAGGAGTACAGGTACAGCATCTTCATCTTTTAGGTTCATAAGCTCTTCTATCTCAAATACGGCAAAATCACTTAGAGTGAGTGTGTCTTCTTCTGCATCTAATAAATGCCCCATTGCTCCAGAGATAGAATAGTGACTGAGTGCAGACCTTAATTCTTCATTTTGTAAATTTGAAATAAATTCAGTAAGTGATTTTGAGCCTTGTTCTCTATGTAGGCTCATGGCTTCATGAATCATTTCTTTGTGAGAGGGGATAAGTTGAATGTTTTGGAGTTCTATCATCGAAGCAATCCATGTTTCTGCCCATGCTTGGTCGATTTTTGTCTTCAAATTGGCTAGAGGGGCAAAGGCTAGTTCATTGTTGTCTCCTGCTACATCATAATGGTCTCCTTGTGCTGCTTTAACAATAGGGAACATAGACATACCCTTGTCAAAGGCATAAATCCTTGCTCCTGCATAGCGTCTATGTTGTGAAGCCAAAAAAGCAAGAAGTGTAGATTTACCTGAACCTGTAGGACCAAAGATTAGAGTATGTCCAATATCAGAAACATGTAAATTGAGTCTAAATGGTGTTGAACCAGATGTTGTTGTATAGGAAATAGGAGGAGAAGAAGGAGGGTACTTATCGGAGGGGTTATATCTATCTCCTGCCCAAACAGAAGAAATAGGCATAAGATGAGAGAGATTAAAGCTATTGACTAGAGAACCTCTTACATTTTGTACGCTATGGCTTGGTAGTGTTCCAAGCCATGCTTCGACGGCATTTATAGTTTCTATTCTTGCCGAAAATCCTTCAGCTTCTATAATTCTAGCTACTTCTTTCATATCTTGTTCCAAAATAGCTCTGTCTTTGTTCATAATTACAATATTACTTGTATAGTATCCATAGGTAAGTAATCCACTATTAACTTCGGCTTTTGCACTTCTGACTTCATCTACCATAGCTAGAGCATGTTCATTGATGTTCCCAGAGCCTTCAGGGAGAAATATTTGTGCAAAAATTCCTTTTACTTTTTGTTTCCATTTACTCATCAATTTAGCAAGTCTTGTTTCTGCTTCATAATTATCCAAAAACAAAAAACGCGTGTTCCATCTATACTCAAGAGACAATTTACTTAATTTATCAAGAATATTGGGGTGAGACTGTTGAGGATACCCATCTATTGCCACAATACCAATATATTTATCATCCACTTTAGGGATAATACCTGTCCAAAAATCATACCCTCCAAGGTATCGGTCTAAATACATTGCAATATGAGGTAGTTGTACAGGATGATTTCGTCCAACGATACAAAAATTTAGATATTGTAGGAATTTATCATTATAATGTACTTGATTGTGTTCATCTGTGTATTTAGTAGGTATTAGGCGTTCAATTTTGATAAAGACATTAGAAGAAAGTGATTGAAACTCACTTACTTTGGTTTCAAACTCTTTAATCACTTTTGAGCCTATAGATTCATCTTTTTGTGTAGAACTGTCATCAAACATAATATCTGTTATTTTAGATTTAGATTTATTGGGTGTTTGATAGGTGAGAGTAATAATATGTAAGGTCTCATAAAGATTGTCTTGAGACATAAAGTACTCTCTTCTCTCATCATCAATCAGTTCTGATACAATATCTTTAAAGTAACATTCATTATTTTTTGGGTATTCTTTTGTTGGAAATCGTACGGAGTCAATGTGTATGACCCATCCATTTCCAAATTTAGACAAAACACTATTCATTCTCTTTGCAATAGTATTTCTCTCCAACGCTGTAGCCGAAAATATATCAGATGCTTGATAAGAAAACGCTGCAGTGAGACTTCCATCTTTATTAAGATAAAGACCAGGACCTATACACGCAGCATAATTCAATAAATCAGGCAATCCTTTTGCTGTACTTCTATAGTTTTTTAAATTTATCATCTATGTACCTTTACTTTCTAAATGGTGTAGAGTGTGCAGGATAGTAATGTTGGTGTGTTAATTGCTTTAAATAGATTTTGGACATCAAAGGGTCACTTTTTGCCATATATCTAATTAAAGAAGAAAAACTAAACCATAAGAAAAATCCTATAATAGCAGATTGAAGGCTCAGTGTAACAAATATCATTGTCGCAGAGATTAAGCCTGTAAACATCATCAATTCTCTCTCTCCACCTAATACTAGATTAGGTTTATTAAGAGCAGAATGAATGGGTAGCCCTAGTAGTTCACTCATGTTATGACGGCACCACTGGCTGTAAATTGTGCTATAAGTACATTTGCTGTGATAATCATAGAGATGACTAAGACCATCCAAACGATGACTTTAAAAGTACCTCCAAAATCTCCTGAATTACCAAAGAGGAGCATAGAACCTGCTGCGACTACACCTATCAGAGAAATGACTCCTGCCACAGGTCCTGAAATTGAATTTTTAATCTTTTCTAATTCACTTTCCCATGGCATCCCTGTTGTTGATGCTAAAATATCTGTTGGCATAAATAACATTGCCAAGGCAATGATAAAAAGTGTGGTTAAAAATTGGTCGTTGTTTGTTTCTGTCATAGTATTCCTTTAGAGTGTTTTGATGACATAATGTTGTTTGATTAAATCAAAGCCATTGACTTCTATTACTTCTGTTATTTTTCTTCCTGTTGCTGTCTTTTTCTATAAAGACAACAACATCAAGAGCTTCTGCGATAAGCTCTTTCATATTGGCAACAGTACCTTCTGCGATAAGTTGCTCAATTCGTATTAATCCTCCTTCTGCTGAATTTGCATGTACGGTTACACATCCTCCAGGATGTCCTGTGTTCCAAGCTTTGAGTAAATCAAGAGCTTCCTTACCTCTTACTTCTCCAATGAGGATACGGTCAGGTCTGAGCCTCATAGTGGCTTTTAGAAGTCTTAACATCCCAACCTTTTCTGTGGCTCTTAAGAGTATTCTATTCTTGGCAGCACATTGGATTTCTGCTGTATCTTCTATAATGACTAATCGATGTTGAGGATGTATTTTGACAATACTGTCTATAATGGCATTGGTAAAAGTGGTTTTACCTGAGCCTGTGCTTCCGACTATTAAAATATTTTTTCGTTTTTTTATAGCTTCAATCAGAAATTCATAATGTTTTTTACTTAACAAGATAATCCTCCAGTGTAAATATTTTTATAGCTTTTTTTCTAATGGTAAAAATAGGTTGAGAAACGACTGGAGGGATAAGAGCTTCAAATCTACTACCATCAATCGGTAGTTCACATTCCAAGATAGGGTTTTCTACTGTAATTGTAGTCTTAAGATAAGAAGCCACTGTACCGATAAAGGCTTTGGCATTGATTTTTGGGAAACCTAGACATTCCATATCTTGCCCCATCTTTTCAATCCATAAAGAGCCATCATCATTTAACATAATTTCTATGACAGTATCATCAGCCAACGCGTCCATTATTTCTTTACCGAGTTCTCTTTTCAATTTTTCAATTAATCTATTTTGAGTGTCACTTATCATTTTTTAACTCTTTTATTCTTTTATCTAAATATCTTTGACGAAGAACGGCAAATGCTCTAGGGCTTAGACCCATTTCTTTTTCTAATCTAAATGCCTTATCTATACTTACAGCTGTTGACCCATTTTTATATTTGGTTACTTGACTGTTACAACACGATAAGACTTTCGCGAAGACTTTTCTATCACTTGTGCGTATTTTCATTATTTCATGCTCAATATCCATTTTTGCCCTTTTTTATCCAATATGATAATACATTTATCCTTAAAGGAAAGATATTATACGGCTAGTGATATTTGAATTGTCTAAAAATATCGTATAATACGACTAAAAAGGTGGTCTAGATGTTTGATTCTAAAAAATTAATGCTTCACATGAAAGAGAAAGGTTATACAAACGCTTCTATAGCAGAAGCTGTTAGTAATCTAGGAGTAGAAATAAAAGAAAATTCTTTTAAAGCGTATAGACAAAATCGTGCATCTCCTCGAATAGAAGTACTTTGTGCGATTGCAGAAGTATTGGGAATTGCAGAACAAGAGTTATTTGACAATAAAAATCATTATGTGAAGAAGTTTTTGGATGATAACAATGATGAACAAATAATTAAAATTCCTATGTTTAAACTAGGAACTACATTAGACTCTTTAAATAGTATGGATAACTGTGATTTTATGCATATTGAAAATAAACTAGTAAAAAGCTATGGAATCAAAAATTTGATAGCAATAAAAATTGAAGGTGATTCTATGTTACCTCTGTGTAAAAATAATGATACTGTCATTATTGAATTATTTAAAAATAATATTTTTTCTAAAATAGATAATATTTATTTTATGGCGTATGGAGATATTTTACAGATTAAAAGGGTACAGTTTATTAAGGAAAAAGAAATATCTATCATTTCTTTAAATCAAGACTATCCGTCGTTAAATCCAAAAAAAGATTATACAATATTGGGTAAATTATTGTTAAAAGTGAATGTAGAATATTTTTAAATAGTTTAGAATCTCTAAAGTATTGTACTAATAGTGTACTAAGTTTAAAAGTATTTTTCATAATCGTCGTAAAGAAGGGGCATATAGAGGGTAATGGTACCGCAGGTCGGATTCGAACCGACACGCCCTAGGGCAGAAGATTTTGAGTCTACCAAGTCTACCAGTTCCATCACTGCGGCATAAATACGTTATAAAACGTAAAAAGAATTCTACAAGGTATGTACTTAAAAGTTGTTGAGTATTGTGTATAAATATCATTTTCTTAGATTAATCTGTTATAATATCTCTATTCATTAATATTAAACTAGGAACAAAACTTGAAAATTATAATTATTATTACAGGTATAGTATTGTTGTATGGTATATTTTCTACCTTTTTTCATGAAGTGGCTATTGTGGGAGATATTGGTAAAGTCATAGGCGAACATAATCTTTATATTTTTGGACATTTGGCGTATATTAATATTCCTTTATTACTTTATCCTCTGTATTTATTTTATACCAACAAACATATAGGTAAACCTATTGATTTTTATTTGGGATGGGTCTTTGGGTTTATAGGATTAATAACGTTTGAAGCTTTGGTTTTTGGTTCACCAAATGCTGGGTATATTGGTGTGGTGGTGATACATTTCTTAGAACCGTTGATTGGTATAGCAGGATTATGGCTCTTGTGGATTATGATAGTGTTGCTGACTTTTGTCTTGGTGTTAGAAGATAATTTTTCTGTGCTTTTTTGGATAAAAGAGAGGCTAGGGACGCAGAGTACTTTGCGTCAATTGGCGATAGAACATTTTGATAAGGCAGTAGGTTATATTTCTACGCATCCTTTTGCTTCTCCTTCTATAGATACCGATGTCATGCCAAAGATAAAAACGATTGATTTTGAAACCAAGCCTAGGTTTAAAACGACAGAAGAAAGTCCAAAAGCACCTAAAGTAGATAAGCAACCTATGGTAAGGGCAGTAAGGAAAGAAGCTGAAATAAAAAAAATCAGTGATAAGGGAAGTAAAAAAAGAACCAGCCCTAGAAGAAAGAGTACAAGAAAGAGTAGCAGTAGCACCCAAAGAGGAGATGATAGAGATAAAACCTCCGAAGAAACCTACACCCATAGCCGTCACTAGAGTCAATGAATTGGAAGAAAACTCCAAATTGATGGAGCAAATAGAGAAGGGGAAAGTAGAAAAACCCAAAAACTTTAAACTCCCTAAGCTTGAATTTTTACAAAAAGCACCACGCAGTACCCAAAAGATAAATGAATTGGAAATTGATAAAAAGATAGAAGATTTACTTGCAAAATTACGAGAGTTTAAAGTAGAAGGTGATGTGGTTTGTACCTATTCTGGCCCCTTGGTTACCACCTTTGAATTTAAACCAGCTCCGAATGTAAAAGTCTCCAAGATACTAGGACTACAAGATGACCTTGCGATGGCTTTGAGTGCTGAGACGATACGTATTCAAGCACCAATAAGAGGGCGTGACGTGGTGGGGATAGAGATACCCAATGAGACTATAGAGACGATTTATTTGCGTGAAATACTAGAATCTAATATCTTTAAAGAATCTTCTTCACCTTTGACCGTAGCATTGGGCAAAGATATTGTGGGTAATCCTTTTGTCACGGATTTAAAGAAGTTGCCCCATTTACTCATAGCAGGAACGACGGGTTCTGGTAAATCGGTAGGGATTAATGCGATGATACTTTCACTTTTGTATCGTAATGACCCAGACCAATTGAAGCTTATGCTTATCGACCCAAAGATGCTAGAATTTTCTATGTATAATGATATTCCTCATTTGATTACGCCTGTGATTACTGAGCCTAGCAAGGCGATTGCTGCGTTGGCAAATATGGTAGGAGAGATGGAGCGTCGTTATAAACTCATGGCAGAAAGCCGTACTAAAAATATAGAAAACTATAATGAAAAATGCAAGAAAGAAGAGGTAGAGCCTTTTCCTTTTATTGTGATTGTGATTGATGAATTAGCCGACCTTATGATGAATGGTGGTAAGGAAGTGGAACTTAGTATCGCTAGACTTGCACAAAAGTCTCGTGCTTGTGGTATCCACTTGGTCGTAGCCACGCAAAGACCTTCGGTAGATGTCGTTACTGGGCTTATCAAGGCAAACTTACCCTCACGTCTAAGCTATAGAGTAGGCTCTCGTATTGATTCTAAGGTCATATTGGATGCACTAGGGGCAGATTCATTACTTGGACGTGGTGACGGACTCTTTACGCCTCCAGGGACTACAGGTTTGGTGCGTATTCATGCCCCTTGGAATACCGAAGATGAGATAGATAAAGTCGTAGAGTTTCTAAAAGCACAACGTGTGCCTGACTATGATGAAAGCTATTTGGTCGCAGGTGGGAGTGCTTCGGGTGCTAGTGGAAATGCAGAGATTACTTTGGATGCACTGTACGAAGAGGCAAAAAATATTATCTTGAGCGACAACAAAACATCTATATCGTACCTACAGCGTAAATTACAAATTGGTTATAACCGTTCAGCAAACATCATAGAACAGCTTGAATTAAAAGGGGTGTTGTCTGTACCCAATGCCAAAGGTAACAGAGAAATCCTCTAAAAATGAGACTTTTTTTGTAACTATCCGATACAAATAGTTATCTAGCCTAGGGCTTTGGCGTATAAAACGTAAAGTAAAACACTTTTTTGTTACTATCATCTTATAAAAATCAATTTATTACAGGAGACCATTATGGCCTTATTAGAAGAATATAAAGCACACACAGCCCAGCGTGCAGAACTAGGTGTACCACCACTTGTTTTGACAGCAGAACAAACAGCTCAACTGGTAGAGTTATTGAAAGCTAACCCAATCGTAGATGGCGAATATGCAATGGACTTGTTCAAAAACAAAATCCCTGCAGGTGTAGATGATGCGGCGTATATCAAAGCAGCATTTCTTAATGATATTATAGAAGGCAATGCCTCTTGTACAGATATTGATAAAGTGTTTGCTACTGTTATTTTGGGTACGATGCTAGGTGGATTCAATGTAGCCCCTCTCATCTCGGCACTTTCTTCTTCTGATTTGAAAATAGCTGAATCAGCAGCAGGACAACTCAAAAATACTTTACTTGTGTATGATTCATTTAATGATGTCAAAGCACTCATGGACGCAGGTAATCCATTGGCAAAAGAAATTATCCAATCTTGGGCAGATGCTGAGTGGTTCTACAACAAACCAGCAATGGAAAAAGAGATTACACTTACTGTCTATAAAATCCCTGGTGAGACCAATACAGATGACCTCTCTCCTGCATCAGAAGCTTTTACAAGAGCCGATGTGCCTCTTCATGCCAATTCATTTTTGATTAATAGAATGGATAATCCCCTAGATACTATGGTAGAACTCAAAGCCAAAGGACATCCTCTTGCGTATGTAGGAGATGTGGTAGGAACAGGGTCTTCAAGAAAATCAGGTATCAATTCATTGCAATGGCACATGGGTGATGATATTCCTTTTATTCCTGGCAAAAGAACGGGTGGGGTAGTCATTGGTGATATTATCGCTCCTATTTTCTTTAATACAGCAGAAGATGGAGGATGTATCCCTATCCAAGCACCTACAGCAGCTCTTAATACGGGTGATGTGATTACGCTTAAGCCTTATGACGGTGTGATTGAAAAAAATGGTGAAGTGGTATCTCAATTTAAGATTGAACCCAATACACTTCCCGATGAGATGAGAGCAGGGGGACGTGTACCATTGATTATTGGTAAAGGTCTGACTGTCAAAGCCAGAGAAGCATTGGGCATGGATGGTGGAGACATCTTTATGACTCCTACTATCCCTGCGGATAATGGCAAAGGCTTTACCCTTGCACAAAAAATGGTAGGTAAAGCTGCTGGTATTGAGGGTGTCAAACCTGGTGTGTATTCTGAGCCAGTTTGTAGTACTATCGGTTCACAAGATACAACGGGAGCGATGACTAGAGATGAAGTCAAAGACCTTGCAGCATTGAGCTTTGGGGCTGATTTTGTACTTCAATCTTTTTGTCATACGTCTGCGTATCCTAAACCTGCTGATATTATCTTACAGCATACACTGCCTGACTTTATGACAGACAGAAAAGGGTTTACGCTTAGACCAGGTGATGGTGTTATCCATTCATGGTTAAACAGAATGTGTTTGCCCGATACCATTGGAACTGGAGCAGATAGTCATACTAGATTCCCTATTGGTATGTCTTTTCCTGCTGGTTCTGGTCTTGTGGCTTTTGCAGGGGTGACAGGTATGATGCCTCTTACTATGCCAGAGTCTGTTCTTGTAAGATTTTCAGGTGAAATACAAGCAGGTCTTACGCTTCGTGATATGGTCAATGCTATTCCTCACCAAGCGATTAAAGATGGGTTATTGACTGTCGAAAAAGCAGGTAAGAAAAATATATTTGCAGGACGTATTTTAGAAATTGAGGGTCTTGAGCAACTCAAATGTGAACAAGCTTTTGAACTCTCAGATGCTTCAGCAGAGCGTTCAGCAGCAGCATGTACGGTCAAGCTTGACAAAGAGCCAGTAATAGAATATTTATTGTCAAATATTGCACTCATTGAAGAGCTTATCGCCCAAGGCTATGAAGACAAAGCTACACTCGAAAGACGTGCACAAAAAATGAGAGACTGGGTGGCTAATCCTGTGCTTCTTGAAGCTGATGCTGACGCAGAATATGCAGCCGTGATTGAAATCAATATGTCTGAAATCACAGAGCCAATCGTCGCTTGTCCCAATGACCCAGATGATGTCAAAACACTGACAGAAGTACACGAAGCAGGTCTTAGAATAGAAATGGACGAAGTCTTTGTCGGTTCTTGTATGACCAATATCGGATTATTTAGAGCCAATGCAGAAGTACTTCGTGGTGAAGGTCCAGTAGAGACAAAACTATGGGTTTGTCCTCCTACAAAAATGGATGAGAAAACACTTCAAGAAGAAGGCTACTATTCAGTATTTGGCATGGCAGGAGCAAGAATAGAGCCTCCGAGGATGTTCTTTATGTATGGGTAACCAAGCAGCTGTGAAGCAAAATGCATGGGTATTCTCCACATCCACTAGAAACTTCGACAACCGTTTAGGAAAAGGAAGCCAAGTCTATCTAGGTTCTGCTGAACTTGCAGCTGTAGTAGCCCTCAAAGGTAAACTACCAACAGCAGAAGAATACCTTACTATTGTCAAAGACAAAATCAAACCAGAAATGACAGATGATATTTACAAATACCTAAACTTCAACAAAGTATCTAAAGAAGAACTTGTTGCTATGGTTGAGTAGTCCTTAGGGACTCTCCACCCTAGAAGGTATATCCTACACCAAAGAAACCAAGCCGTATATTTGAAGAAGAAGCCAGAGGTGAATTGGA